>JANZQE010000364.1:0-6957 GCA_038040705.1 Clostridium sp.
ATAGATGTATTCTTTAATACGAATATTTTTTCATCCTGATTTTCCATTGCAGCATATAAATCATGGCCAGTATATCTTAAAAAATCATTTAAGGCATCTTCTTGCTTGTCAAGTTCTGTATTTATAAGAACATACTGGAGATCACCTACAATACCGTTAAGCCCAAGCTGTACACGGATTTCTTCAGTTTTTTTAGCTTCGATTTTTAATAATTCATCATCGTTTAAAAAATTTTGGTTTATTAAAAGTTTTTCTTTATGAGCTAAATGCATATCCCAAAAATTTGGTATAATACTATTTTTCATGTTGATTCCCCCTTAATGAGGTTGTTTTTCTATTTACACTTTTTTGTAGTGCGATTATTATTTAGATTCTTTATCATTGTAAATAAAATCTTTTATACTATCAAGCAATTTTTCCTTATCTAGCCTTTCAATATTGTTTATTGATTTAATGTGTTTTATCAATTTGTAACTTAGATTTTCATCATTTTTATCAGTTTTTTCATTGATATAGAATTCCTCTCCACTTTCAACAATCCTAGAACTGTAGCCATTAGAATCCAATAATTCTTGAAAGCTCTCCTGTGCTTCTTTATCCCCATGAACAAGAAGAATTTCCTTTGGTTTTTCCATAAAGCTTTCTATCCAATTGAATAACCCGTTTCTATCAGCGTGTCCTGATAATCCCTCTAGGTTATAAATATGAGCTTTAACAGCAATTTGTTCTCCAAATATTTTAACTGTTTTTGCACCATCTCGTATATATCGCCCCAAGGTGCCTTCTGCTTGATATCCTACAAAAACAAGCGATGATTCTGGTCTCCATAAATTGTGCTTAAGATGATGTTTAATCCTGCCTGCATCACACATACCACTTGCAGAAATAATTATTGCATTGCTCTCAATTTTATTTAATTCCATTGAATCATTTGAGGAAACTGAGAAATTCAAACCATCAAATCTAAATGGATAATCCCCTTTCATTACAAGTTCTTTAGCCTCTTTATCATAATCCTCATTATGGCTTTCAAATATCTTTGTTGCTCTAATAGCTAAAGGACTATCGATATAAACTTTAATATCTTTCAAATCTTCATTTTCTACATATTTATTTAATTCGTATAAAATCTCCTGAGTCCTCCCAACTGCAAATGAAGGTATAATAACATTTCCCCCTCTTGCAAAGGTCTCCTTAATTATTTTTAATAATTCCTTTAAATTTTCACGAATCTCAGGGTGAACTCTATTACCGTAAGTAGTCTCTATTATCAGGTAATCTGTATAATTAATGATGGTTGGATCCTTTATAATCGCCTTATTAATATTGCCCAAATCACCACTGTACACAAGCTTTACTTCTTCTTTATTTTCTTCTGTCATATATAATTCAATAATAGCAGACCCCAAAAGATGTCCCGCATCTCTAAATCTTATTTTTAGCCCATAAAAAACCTCTATTATCTCATCATAGGGAAATGCTCTAAAAAGATCAAGAGATCGTTCAGCCCATTTAACTGTATATAGTGGTTCTATAGCTTTTAATCCCTGGCGTTTTCTTTTTATGTTTTTCCACTCCATCTCAGATTCATGAATGTGTCCACTGTCAGGAAGCATAATACTGCATAAATCCATTGTTGCTTCAGTTGATAAAATCTCTCCCTTAAATCCCATCTTATAAAGTAGCGGTATTCTTCCACTATGATCTATATGGGCATGTGATAAAATAACATAATCTATCTCTTTAGGATTAAAATCAAATTCCTCATTTCCAAATTCCTTTTCCCCTCTGCCCTGATATAAACCACAATCAAGCAAAACAGTTTTTCCATTTATATGTAAAATGTGACATGATCCTGTAACAGTTTTTGCTGCTCCATAGAATTGAATTTTCATAATAATCCTCCTCTTCATCATAAGAATAAGCTCTCCAATATCTGTGCTGAATTTCATCAGCTTTTGTCAAAATATTCAGATATTTGTTTCTAGTATAACAGAAATATGATAATATAACTAGCTTATTTAGACACCTATATTCTAGATAATGTAAAGTTTATGTTGAATTAATATGAATTTTCCATATAATTAAAGTATATGTATAAATTTATTAAATATTGTTACAGGATCTAGGGGGATAAAAATTATGAGAGAAGGAAATCTTATAAAAATAGAAAACAATAGAATTATGGGTCACATTAGATATAAACAAATTTATTGTGATAATCTTTTTGAACTTAACCACTCAATAATGATTGTTATTGAACCGAAAACAGGCGCAATAATGGATGCTAATGTAGCTGCTTGCTCTTTTTATCAATATGATTATGAGCAAATTATAAAATTAAAAATTAGTGATATTAATGTACTTTCAATTGAAGAACTTGATATAGAAATGAACCTTGCCTCTATAGAAGAAAAAACTTGCTTTTACTTTAAACACCGAAAAGCAAATGGTGAAATCCGAGATGTGGAGGTTCACAGTGGACCCATAACTCAGGATAGCAAGAAATTATTATATTCTATTATCCATGATATAACTGATAGAAATAATATAGAAGAAGAAATGATTAAAAAAAACAAAAAACTGGAAGAAAAAACTGAAAATAGCTTTCAAAAGTTGAAAGCTATTAATACACTGCTTGAAAAAGAGATAATTAAAGGTAAGAAAACCATGGAGGATTTAAAAGTAAACGAGCAACGACTAACATTTGCTCTTGAGGGAAACGGAGATGGTGTTTGGGATTGGAATGCAATAACCAATAATGCAATTTACTCAAAAAGATGGAAGAGCATGATTGGTTATGAAGAAAATGAGATTCAGAATTTACATAGCGAATGGGACAAGTTAATACATCCAGATGATAAGAGCTCTACTTACCGAAAATTAAATATGTATATAGAAGGATTAGTTCCAATTTATGAGTGCGAATTTAGAATACTTACAAAAGATGGATCTTATAAATGGATACTCTCTAGGGGTAAAATTATAAGTTGGACTATAGATGGAAAGCCTTTAAGAATCACTGGTACTCACTCTGCTATTAATTCTCGCAAGCTAATGGAAGAAGAATTAAGAGAAGCCAAGGAGAGACTTTCTAATGTTCTTGAGTATTCCCAGGATGCCTCTTATAGAAGAGATATTGCAAGTACTAAATATGATTACATGAGTCCAGTTATTGAAAAATTAACAGGATATACTCCTGAAGAAATGGTAGTAATGACCGAGGATAATGTTCTTAGAAAGATTCATCCAGATGATTTACATAATGTACTTAAGCTTATAAGAGATGTATCCGCCAGAAACTGTGTATCAAATGAAATAGAGTACCGTTTTTTATGCAAAAATGGTGAATATCGCTGGTTTGTTGATAGATTTACTTCAGTAAAAGGGCCTTGCTTAGAATCAGCCTTTCGTTACGGGGTACTTCAAGATATTACTTCTCAAAAGCTAGCTAAAGAAGATCTAAAAAAAGCAAAAGAAATTGCGGAAAAAGCTAGTATTAATAAAAGTGAGTTTATTGCTAATATGTCACATGAACTTAGAACTCCTATTAACGTTACTCTTGCAGGGGTTCAGCTCTTTGAGCTATATCTTAAAAATGACTCTTATTTTGATAAAGAAAAAAGTTCAAAACACTTAAAAGCTATGAAACGAAATTGCATGCGACTATTAAGATTAGTTAATAATCTAATTGATACAACTAAAATTGATGCTGGATTTTATCAACCCAATTTTATGAATCAAGATATTGTAAGTCTTATTAAGAGAATTGCAATGTCAGTATCAGATTATGCAAGTCAAAGAGATATAACCTTATCCTTTGATACAGATGTGGCGGAAAAGTTAATAATATGTGACGTGGATATGATTGAAAGGATAATGTTAAACATTATCTCAAATGCTATAAAATTTACTATGAATTCTGTTGATATTAATGTTTATAATAGTGAAGACACTATTTTTATTTCAGTTAAAGACAATGGCATTGGTATTGAAGAAAAGAATCAGAATATTATATTTGAGAGGTATAAGCAAGTTTCAAAATTATATACACGGGAGAATGAAGGCAGTGGAATTGGTTTAGCTTTAACTAAATCTCTTGTTGAAATGAATGGTGGGAAGATTAAAGTTAAAAGTGAATATGGAAAGGGTTCGGAGTTTATTATTGAACTTCCAGTTAAGCGTGATACAAGCGGAGAATGCATATTAAATAATGTTAATGAAACTGATACCAATGATAGATTTATTGAAAAGATGAATGTAGAATTTTCAGATATATATAGCTAGATAAAGCCCTTAGAAAGCATACACCACTTTCTAAGGGTTCAATAATGAATAGATAATTTCTAGAGTGGATGCTTCATCCTATATAAGCCTTACAACTATCCTATGTAATATATCCACAGAATCTTCTAAATTAAGGGAGGCGTCTTTGATGTGATGGTATACTTCCCTATGCTTAATTGCATTCATTGGATCGTTTGTTTTAAATATAAGAGTCATTCCATCCCTATAAAGCTTCTCCACTTCAGTATGCGTAGCTCTCATTTTAATTATATATTCTTGTGACTTAAATGGATTGTTTTTTAGAATATTAATTGATTCTAAAAGAAAATCTGTACCTTCTTTAAGTTTAGCAACCATTAAGTTTATGATATCATCTGGTTCTACTTCAAAAGTTTCCATAGAGAGCACGGTTGATTTAGTATATTTAATAATCTTATCCATTGCAATAGAAAAAGAATATATATCAGCCCTATCAAAAGGAGTACTAAAAGCTTCTATTAATTTGCTTTCCATAATCATTCTAGCTTCATCAGCATCTTTAACATACAAAAGTAGCTTTTGCTTTTCTTCATCAGAGCCACTATTTAGCCATTTTTGTAGACTATCTACCCCAAAAGCATTTATTTCTGCTTGATTGTATAACATTTCATAAAAATCATATTTATCAGGAAAAAATTTATCTATGATACTTTTTTTATCCATATTTACCCCCATTATATTACTTCAAAAACTAAATTTAATAGTTGATATACACCAGCGGAAACAATTGCAGTTAGTGGTATTGTGATAAACCAAGCTATAAAAATTTCTTTTGCTATACCCCAACGGACCATTTTATATTCATCTGCCGCGCCTACCCCAATAACACTCCCAACTACCACATGAGTTGTAGATACAGGCGCCCCAATTATGGTAGCTATTAGAACTGAACCTACCGAGGCTAATTGAGAATTAGTACTATGAATTGGTCCTATTTTGTATATCCCTCTCCCGATAGTTTTAATTATACTCCACCCTCCAAGCATTGTTCCAATAAACATCACCGTTCCACCGGAAATCCGAACCCAAACTGGAATGCCTTGTACAGTTACACCTCCTCCTGCGACTATTGCTAAGGTTATTATTCCAAATATTTTTTGAGTATCATTAGCTCCATGACTAAATGCAAGAATTGCTGCAGTCACCCATTGTATTTTTTTAAGGGACTTATTTACAGTAAATTTAGCATTTCTAAGGAGAACTTTGCTTGTTTTTTGTAGAATAAAAGCAACAATAAACCCCAAAAATGGTGAAATAATTAATGCCGCAACAACCTTAACAATCCCTGTAATTTGGTGAGTTGATCCAATAAATTGCTTAAAGCCCCATAGTATATGGGTATTTCCTGAGGAAACCCAAACTGCTCCTATAATACCACCAATTAAAGCATGGGTGGAGCTTGAAGGCAGCCCTAATTTCCAGGTAACTAGATTCCATATTACTGCTCCAAGCATTGCAGCCAGCAATATTTTAAGCAAGAATGGATTCGCTGGTAGATCTATTACATTAGATATAGTATCCGCTACCGCGCTTCCTCCAAAAATAGCACCTAAGAGGCCAAAAACTGATGCAACACCAATAGCTTGTTTGGGTGTTGCCGCTCCTGAAATGATAAAAGTTGCCACTACAGAGCTTGCATCATGAAGTCCATTTGATAATGCAAAAACAAGCGCAATTACAATCACACTTATTAAAATTATGGTAATACTGATAGGGATCATATCATCACATCCTAATACTATTAATACTAATACTAATAATATACCATACATATTCTCATTCTAGTGCAACTTAAATTCTTTCATGAAGGATTTGACCATTCTAAACTAATTTCAACAATTTCTGGAACAGCAAAAAATCTTATAGGTAAGGTTCCATTACCTATGCCATTGGTTACTACTATATCTCTTTTTTTCTCATGAACTATTTTCTTCGTATACCTTTGACCATATTTAGAAGATGTATGAGGTGCATATAATCCAAAAAAAGTTACTTGGCCTCCATGGGTATGTCCTGAGATTCCTAAGTCATAATTAATCAGGTTTTTATAATCACTGAAAAAATCCGGATTATGCGATATAGCAATAGTAAACACATTGCTGCTTTCTTTAAGTAAATTAACTTTTGGATTTCCTTTAACTAAATCGTCCATTCCTATTAGTAGTATACTATCTCTACCAACATTAAGAGATACCTTTGTATTTTTAAGTAGCTTAAACGAACTTGAATTTATTTCATTTAGTAAAGATTCCCCTCTGTTAAAATAATCATGATTTCCTAGTACTGTAAAAACTCCTAACTTAGATTCTAATTTTCTTAGTATTTCAAAGCTTTCTTCTAAATACTTACTTACATCCTTATTGCTTTTCACTGAAATGTCTAAATAATCCCCACCTATTATTATAATATCTGGCTCTAATTTATTAATTTTATTAACTACCTTTATCAATCTCTTAGCCCTAAAAAATCTTCCATAGTGTATGTCTGATATAAAAACAATTTTAAAATTGTTAAAACACTTTGGTACCTTAACATTTTTAATTCTAGTTTTTCGAACTCTAAAAACTTGTGCCTCAATTAGAGTCCACAATATAAATAAAATAAATAAGTATGTTAAAATTTGAAATACTT
>JANZQE010000365.1:0-5172 GCA_038040705.1 Clostridium sp.
TCACTGTAACTTTTACTCACTTCTTCTATTGTTAACAAATTCATATATATGTACCATCCTTTTCTTGTTGTAACTTACTACTCTAATTATAACCAAAAAAACACCCTAGTGCTAGTGGAAATTTATCATTGATAAATTTCCCATTACCTCTAGAGTATATTGACGTAGAAGATTTTGGATTATAATATAAATTTATTCCTATTTTTTATACGCATTTAAAAGCGGATTATTAATTTTCTTTTGTTTAGCTAAACTAATTTGAAATTCTTGCAATTTATTTTGCAAATCAATTATTTTATACTTAGAGGATTGTAGTTGAAATCTCATTTCTTTGTTTTCTACTTTAATTTTTTTATTTCCTTGGATTTGTTCTTTACTGGCATCTTGCATAGTCTTTAACTCTTGCTTATTTTTTATATTCTCTTGCTCTAAGTTTCTTATATAATCACTATTTTCTATGTTTTTACATTTATTCAGTAGTTCCTGATTATATGCTTCCATGTGGGTTAACTGTTTTTTAAAATCTTCTAACTGCACTGTTACTTCTTCATCGTGTTTTTTTAAAGCTACAACCTCATTTGAAAGTTCCGTGCATTGTGAATTGCTTTTAA
Source organism: Clostridium sp. (assembly GCA_038040705.1). Lineage (GTDB taxonomy): Bacteria > Bacillota > Clostridia > Clostridiales > Clostridiaceae > Clostridium_AD. Next base: position 612 of record JANZQE010000365.1, read on the forward strand.
ACATTTCATCACCTAGATTTAGAGCAGTTAAAATCGCTGCTGAGGAAGTGTTAAGCTTTTCATTGTTGCCCATTATACTCTTTATTTTCTTGTCAACATGGCTAGCTACAACATGTAAATATTCTTCTTTCTCATTACCTTTTAAATTGTATTCAATACCATTGATCTTTATTGTTATAATGTTCATCCAAAACACCCTCTTAGACAGATTAGTTGTATTCATTGTACCACAATTTAGTTTTTAATAAAACCAATATTTTCAAATTATACAATGAAAATAAAATCCCTTATTTCTAAGGGATTTCCATTTGTTAATTTATCTAAGTTCTGCCCCTAGTTTATGCTCAAGGGTTCTTAATATTTTTTCATGAACCTTATTTACTTCTTCATCTGTTAGGGTCTTATCCTCTCGTCTATATACTATAGCATAGGCGATGCTCTTCTTACCTTCAGATATTTGTTTACCTTTATATACATCGAATAACTTAGCACTTTCTAAAATATTACCACCTTGTTTTACAATTACATCTTCAATATCTTGAACCAAAATTGCATCTTCAACTATAAGTGCAATATCCCTTGTTACAGCTGGAAATTTTGGAAGTGACTTATATTTGTTACTAGAACCTGCATGTTTATATAATAAATCCAGGTTTAATTCTGCTATATAGCATCTCTCTTCCACTTCATAATTTTCTGATACACCGGGATGAATTTCTCCAACCACACCTATGAGTTCTCTTTTAACGTATAAATTCGAAGTTTTTCCAGGATGATAAGTTGGATTTTCAGACTCTCTTTTAAATGATGTATTTTTTATTCCTAAACTATCTACTACATTTTCCACCACACCTTTTAAATCTAAATAATCAAGGTTTCCATACATTCCTATGGTTAATATATTCCTCTCTTCTGGAAGTTTGTTTAAATCATTATTCGGAACATAAACCTTCCCAATTTCGAATAATCTAGCCTCTTCATTATTTCTTGAATAATTTCGACCGAGTGATTCCATCATGGATGCTATAGTTGTAGTTCTCATTATACTATAATCTTCTCCTAGGGGGTTTTTTATAGTAACTACATTTCTAAGTTCACTATCCACTGGAACTAGAATCTTATTAAATATTTTGGGACTTACAAAAGAGTAGCTTATAGATTGATTAAGTGCACTACTAATTAAAGAAAGCACTACTTTATCTTCTAATTTTTGCTTTTCACTCTTCCCACTTTTAGAAGCTTCACATTTTGGCAAAGTCGAAGGTATATTATCATACCCATATATTCTAGCTATTTCTTCTGCTACATCTTCTCTTATATTGATATCAGATCTAAATGTAGGCACCTGTATTATTAAATACTTGCCTGTTATTTCTGTGGATAATTCCAATCTATCTAAGTACCTTTTCATATCCCTAATCGATATTTCAGTTCCTAAAAAGCTATTAATCCAGTTGAATTCTACTTCTAAACTATGAGACTTTAGTTTTTTAGGATATACATCGATACAGCCCTGCATTATTTCACCAGCACCTAATTCGCAAACTAAATTACATGCTCTATCTATTGCTATTTGTGCAAGTTCAGGATCCAAATCTTTTTCAAACTTTGTAGAAGCATCTGTTCTTAAAGATAAACTCTTAGAAGCTAGCCTTATATTAACGCCATTAAAGTTTGCGCTTTCAAATATTACTTCCACAGTATCTTCCTCAATTTCGGAATTTAAGCCTCCCATAATACCTGCAATGCCTATAGTTCTATCTCCATCTTTTATGCATAAAATATTCTCATCCAATTCTCTTTCTACTTCGTCTAAAGTAGTAAATTTCTCTCCAGCGTTTGCTCTTTCAACTACTATATTATTAGTGGTAATTTGCCTTGCATCGAATGCATGCATAGGCTGACCAAGTTCTATCATAACAAAGTTTGTAATATCAACTATATTATTTATTGGTCTCACATCTGCCTCTAGAAGTCTTTCTTGCATCCACTGTGGAGATGGCTCGATTTTAACATTTCTTATTCCCTTTAACATGTATCTTCTGCAAAGTTCATCTTTAACATTAACCTTATAGCTTTCTTCCACATTCGCAGTAGAAGTAGCTTTATAATCTAGCGCCGGTTTTCTGTATTTGGTGCCTAAAGTTGCAGCAGTTTCTCTTGCTATACCGAGCACACTATTACAATCAGGTCTATTTGAAGTTATTTCAAAATCTATTACTACGCTTTGAAGTTTTAAAACTTCTTTTATATCTTTTCCAATAGGAGTGTCCTCTGGAAGTATCATTAGTCCGTGAACTGGTTTGTCCCCAGCAATTCCAAGTTCTTCCTCTGAGCAAAACATACCATTTGAAAGTATCCCGCGAAGCTTACCTTTTTTAATTTTTAATCCCCCATGTAAGCTTGATCCATGAAGTGCAACCGGTATAATATCCTGTTCACTCATATTATCAGCTGCTGTAACAATTTGTATTGGTTCTTTTAGTCCAATATTTACTTGACATACAACTAGAGTGTCAGCATCCGGATGTTTTACTATTTCTATTATTTTTCCTGTTACAACATTTTCTATTTCAGCACCTGATATAATAACCTCTTCTACTTTTGAACCAGACATAGTAAGTCTGTCGCCAAGTTCTTTTGGTGAAATATCTATATCTACATAATCTTTAAGCCATTTAACTGGAACTTTCATTTAGCATCCTCCTAGTAATTAATTTATGTTTCATATTTTATATTCATATTTTAGAATTGTTTTAAGAATCTCATATCACTTTCATAAAGTGCTCTAATATCATCTATCCCATAATTCAACATTGTAATCCTATCTAGTCCAAATCCGAATGCAAATCCGCTATAAACTTCAGGGTCAATTCCACAATTTCTTAAAACCTGAGGATGAACCATTCCACAACCCAAAAGTTCTATCCAACCACTACCGTTACAAACTTTACAGCCTTCTCCTTTACACACAAAGCAAGTTGCATCCATTTCTGCAGAAGGTTCTGTAAATGGAAAATGGTGTGGTCTAAACTTTGTTTCCATTTTATCTCCAAACATTTTTTGGGTAAATAGCTCTAGAGTTCCCTTTAAATCAGCAAAAGTAATACCCTTAGCAACTACTAGTCCTTCAATCTGATAAAAAATAGGTGAATGAGTAGCATCCAATGCATCCGAACGATAAACCTTACCTGGAGAAATCATTTTTATAGGTGGCTTTTGAAGTTCCATAGTTCTTATTTGTACCGGTGAGGTTTGGGTCCTTAAAACTACACTATCATTTATGTAAAAAGTATCTTGTTCACCTCTTGCAGGATGATTTTTTGGTATATTTAGCGCCTCAAAATTATAATAATCCTTCTCTACCTCTGGTCCCTCTTCAATAACGAACCCCATAGATAAAAATATTTCATTAACTTTTTCAAGAGTTAATTCTAATGGATGTCTTTTACCTACTGTTTGTTTTTTCCCTGGCATAGATATATCTACCACTTCACTTTTTAGCTTTTCTTCCCTCTCACTATTTTTCAAATCATCTGTAGCTTTTGTTATAAGAGTTTCTATATCCTCTCGAACTTCATTTGCAAGTTTACCAATTATCGGTCTCTCTTCGTTTGATAACTTACCCATACCTCTTAATATTTGTGTTAGTTCTCCTTTTTTTCCTAAATACTTAACTCTAATATTTTCTATTTCAGTTTTAATAGCCGCTACTTTTAATTCTTCTAAAGCTGAAGCTTTTATAATTTTTAACTTTTCCTGCATGATGAATTCCCCTTTCATATTTATGTGATTTTATACTTTGTACTTTTTTATAAAACAAAAAAAATCCGCCCCTTATGAAGGGACGGAATATCCGCGTTACCACCCTAATTGACCGAAAACCAGTCCTCTTAGATAAAATTATCGATTCTAACCGCCAACAGTTACTTTGTTTCACTGTTAGAACTCCGGAGTGAATTTCAATATAAAAATTTCTTAAGAAAGCTCTCAGTCTAAGGCCTCTTATCCCTGTACCAATTTTTACATCTACTGTCTCCATCACAGTTTATTGCTTATTAATTTATGAAAGTATAAAAAATATTATAACCGTAAACAATAAAAATTTCAACTATAAATCAACAATTATATATTATTTTTTTGTCTTACTACTTCATATATCATAATTGACGCTGCCACTGCTGCATTTAGAGATTCTGCACCACCAGGCATAGGAATTTTTATTTTAAGATCAGATATACCGTACACATTTTCACTTATTCCATTTCCTTCATTTCCAACAGTTATAATAACCTTTCCCTTTAAATCTATTTCGTAAAAGTTTTTATCACATTCCAGTGAACTAGTAACTAATTTAAACCCATCATCTTTAAGCTTTTTCACTATTGATAAATCACTATCATAAATAATAGGCATTTTAAAAATGGACCCCATTGTAGCTCTTAAAGTTTTTTCATTATAAATATCCACTGTTCCTTTTGTAATTATAACTCCCAGAGCCCCTGCTGCATGAGAAGTTCTAATTATAGTTCCCATATTTCCAGGGTCTTGAATTTTATCA
>JANZQE010000366.1:0-10682 GCA_038040705.1 Clostridium sp.
AATGAAGAATGTAATACTACTATTTTTATTGAATTTGGACTTAAACAAATTTTTGTAGATTTTTTTATAACTGTTGAAGATATGACGTCTATTATACTAAAAGATATTAAAGAATCTAAAATAGGTATAGATATGAAAACGGCTTTGGGTATTTTAAAGAACAAAAAAATAGTTGGAGATGATATATATTTGTTCCTAAACGAAGCTAGACTTCTAAGGAATAGAATATCTCATAGGTATAAAGAACCATCAAGAATAGAGCTATTAGAGTTTGTTAATTGCAATATTAATAATTTTAATGAAGTATTAGAGATTGCTAAAAATTATTTGAGATAGATAACCTTTATTTTCAGATTTTTAAAAGAATTGACAAACATCCACTAGTTAGAGTATAATGTAATATATTATGGAATAAATATATTACAATTAAATTCTGTGAAGAGGACAGTACTTTCTTATTAATCTTTAAGCGAGCAAGGGTAGAGTGTAAGCCTTGTAAGGTATAAGAAGTTAAATGGGTAGCTATTTAACAAAATTATTATTAATTTTAGGAAAAGAACCTTGGAGAAGCTTCCTGAACCAGTTAGAGGTAATAACTTTTGACTTTTATAGGGAAAGTCGCTAATTAGCGTTAAAATATTGAGTGGACTTTATAGTCAACTAGAGTGGTACCGCGGAAATATAACCCGTCTCTTTATTTAGAGATGGGTTTTTTGTTGTATAGTAATGTACATTAGTTTTAAAATTAGGAGGAATTTATATGGATTATAAAAAAGTAGTTGCAGAGAGAATTAAACAATTGGTGGATTTAGATATAGAAACAATAATGAATTTAATTGAAACACCACCAAGACCTGAAATGGGTGAATTTGCTTTTCCATGTTTTCAATTAGCTAAAACTATGAAAAAAGCACCAAATATGATAGCAAAGGATTTAAAAGAAGAAATTGAAAAAGAGGGCTTTGAAAAAATAGAGTGTTTTGGCCCTTACTTAAATTTCTTTCTAGACAAAGGAGTATTTATTAAAAGCACAATAGAGAAAATATTAGAAGAAGGAGACAGCTATGGTTCATCTAAAATAGGTGAAGGCAAGAATATGGTTGTAGAGTACTCATCACCTAATATAGCGAAACCATTTCATGTAGGTCATTTATTTACTACAGCTATTGGTAACTCACTATATAAGATACTCTCTTTCGAAGGCTATAATTGTACTGGGATTAATCATCTTGGAGATTGGGGAACACAATTTGGTAAGCTTATTTATGCTTATAAAAACTGGGGTGACGAAGCAGCTCTTGAAAAGGATGCTATTAGAGAATTATTAAGAATTTATGTTAAATTTCATGCAGAGGCTGAAATCGATGATACACTTAATGATGAAGGAAGGATGTATTTTAGGAAATTAGAAGAAGGGTCTGCTGAGGAAGTTGTGCTTTGGAATAGATTTAAAGATTTGAGCCTTGTGGAGTTTAAAAAGCTTTATGATACTCTAAATGTTAAATTCGATTCTTATGCTGGAGAAAGTTTTTACTGTGACAAAATGGATGATGTAATTAAAGATATAGAATCTAAGGGACTCTTGGTAGAAAGTAATGGAGCTAAGGTTGTAATGCTAGATGAGTACAATATGCCACCTTGCATCATTAGAAAAGCTGATGGCGCTACAATTTATGCAACTCGTGACTTAGCTGCAGCAACTTACAGAAAGAAGACCTACGATTTTCATAAAAATATTTACGTAGTTGGTAAGGATCAATCTCTTCATTTTAATCAAGTATTCACTACTTTAAAGCTTATGGGAAATGAGTGGGCAGACGATTGTGTGCATGTACCATTTGGTACAGTAAGATTTTCAGATAAGAAATTATCTACAAGAAAAGGTGATGTTATTTTCTTAGATGAGTTATTAAGTCAAGCAGTTGCTAAAACTCTTGAAATAATAAATGAAAAAAGTCCTGATCTTGAAAATAAGGACGATATAGCTAAAAAAGTAGGAATAGGTGCTATCATGTTCACTTACCTAAAAAACCACAGAGAAAGAGATATTGTCTTCAATTGGGAAGAAATGCTTAGCTTTGATGGAGAAACAGGTCCTTATGTACAATATACTTATGCAAGAGCAAAAAGTATATTAAGAAAAGTTGAAGAAAAGAGCAATAGTAATGATGATAATTTAGTGCTTGACTACAAGACTTTAGATTCTAAAGAAGAATTTGAACTTGTAAAACAATTAGAAGGTTTCCAAAGTTCAATTATATACGCTATTGAAAAGTTAGAACCATCGGTAGTGACAAGGTATGTTATTGAGGTAGCTAAATCTTTCAATAAATTTTACAATCAAGTTAACATAGCAAATTTAGAAGATGAAGCTGTTAAAAGAGCAAAAACTAAAATGGTAGAAGCTACTTGCATCGTAATAAAGAATGCATTAGGGCTTATAGGCATAGAAGTTGTAGATAGAATGTAATATATAGCCGTTATTGCATTTGCAATAACGGTTATTTTAATGTATTATTATATTATAGAAAATGTGAAATTTATTTAGAATCATGGAGCAAATAGAAATAAATTTGTTGCAATATATACATTTCTTTTTTTATAGATTAGGGGGAAGTATGTTTATCAAAGAATATGAAATTAAGGTTGTTTTACCTAAGGAAATTTACAAAAGGTTTAAGATGGGTACTATTGCGTATTTAGATATTGAAGCTACGGGTTTTGATTTTGAGTATGACAAAATAGTGTTGATATCCCTAGGGTACTACGTAAATGAAGAAGAATTTAAAGTTATTCAATATTTTGCAGAGACGCCTTATGAAGAGGAAAGTATTTTAAAAGAGCTTAAGAAAGCTATGGGTAATTTTAAAACATGGTGTTCTTATAATGGCACAGCCTTTGATGAACCCTTTGTAATTAGAAAGATGAATAAATATAATTTGCATTTTAGATTGCCTGGTGAACACATAGATTTATTTAGAATTATAAGACCTTTTCATAAAAGAATGGGAATGAAGGGCTGTAGTTTGAAGAATGTAGAACAGTTTACTGGAATTTATAGAAAAGATGAAATAAGTGGAGCTAGGAGTGTTGAGATTTATAACGAATACCTAGTAAAACATGATGAAAAATTGAGGGAAATTTTAATGCTTCACAATTACGAGGATGTTGCAAATTTGCCTAAAATTTTCAAGGTAATTAACACAATTGAAAATGATCTGGACGTTAAAAGAAAAGAAAAATTAGCTAAAAAACAAATGTCTCTTTTAAAGAGCAATAGAAATACAAATGAACCATTAAAAATGGCTAATAGCCAACTAACATAAAACATAGAAACGTTTATAAATTACAAATAAAACATTGGTCTAGTACATAAATGCACTAGACCAATGTTTTATTTGTTTTTATTCTTAGTTGCTTCGGGCTTTGAACTGCAACTATGACTACAATTTTTGCATCCATTACCACAATCACCGCTTGCTTGTTTTTTTATGTTGGAATACAAGAGATATGCAGCTACGATAACAATCACGAAAACAATAACAAATTCCATAATTACATCACCTCTTACTATATTTTGTACTGTTATTTCTAATATTATCCTATTATAAGACTACCTACATTAAATATTATAAAAGAAACTACCCAAGCGAGTATTAGTTGGTAGACTAGTGAGAAAATCGCCATTTTACTTCCGTATTCTTTTTTCATAGTTGCAATTACTGATACACAAGGAGTGTAAAGTAATACAAAAGATAAAAAACTATAAGCTGCTAGAGGCGTAAAATAATCGGGCAAGATATGTGTTAAATTGCTTCCATATATAACACCCATGGTACCTACAACTACTTCTTTTGCCATAAGACCAGTTAGCAGTGCTACAGAATTTTGCCAAGAAGCAAATCCAAGTGGAATAAATATAGGGTTTATAAATTTTCCTATAGCGGCGAGGAAACTAGAGTTTATGTCAACCATTCCTGTTATGTTGAAATTTGATAAAAACCATACTAATACTGAAATTGAGAATATTATAGTACCAGCTTTCTTTAAGAAACCTTTACCTTTTGCCCAAGTATGTAGTAATAAGGTCTTTGGATCTGGAAATTTATATTCTGGTAATTCTATAATGAAAGGTGCTTCATCTTTTTTAAATAAAGTGTTTTTAAATAAGATACCAATACCAAAAGCAAGTCCAATACCCATTAAGTATAATGAAAATACTATTAATGTTTCTCTTCCAGGGAAAAATACTGATGCAAATAGTGCATAAACTGGAAGCCTAGCATTGCAGGACATAAGTGGAACTAAAAGCGCAGTTAATTTTCTGTCTTTTTCACTCTCAAGTGTTCTAGCAGACATTATAGCCGGAACAGAACAACCAAATCCTACAATTAAGGGAATAAAGGCTTTACCGGATAACCCCATTTTTCTCATTAATTTATCCATTATGAAAGCAGCCCTTGCCATATATCCACTGTCTTCTAAAAAGGATATACCTAAAAATAATGCCAATATAACTGGTAGAAATACTACTACAGAGCCAACTCCACCTACAATACCATCGATTATAAGAGAAGAAAACCATGAACTATTACTTGCAAGTACATTACTTAAAAATGGAACAAAAGAATCATTAAGCAAAGTATCTAAAAGATCAGCTAAAGGTTGTCCAACCCAATTGAATGTGAACATAAAAATTAAAAATAAACTACCGAAAAACAGTGGATAAGCCATTACTCTGTTAAGGACAATTTTATCTATTATTTCGGTAATAGAAGTTTTATTATTATTGCGTCTATTGGTACAGGATTTTAATAAATCCTCAATGTAACCATAAGTTTCTTTTTCATCTTTAAACTTTAAACTGTTTAAAGAGGTAGTAATATAATCCTGTTTAATGATGCAATCAGTAACATCAGAAATTCCTTTACCCTTTGAAGCTGTTATAGGAATTATTTTCATTCCTAGTTTCTCTGACAAAAGATCAAAATCAATATCGAAGCCTTTAGCCTCTGCTACATCTAACATGTTTAATACTAAGATTATTGGTATGTTAAATTGTTTTAATTGGGTTGTAAGATATAAATTTCTTTCAAGATTTGATGCATCAACAATATTTACAATTACATCTACATTTCCAGTTTCTAAAAATTCTTTGGAGACTTTTTCTTCATTTGAATAAGTATCCATTGCATAAATTCCTGGTAAATCAATAATTTTAATTTCATTATTAATAATGCCTTCTTTTTTATCTACGGTTACCCCACCCCAATTTCCTACATGTTGATTGGAGCCTGTAAGTGCATTAAATAAAGTCGTTTTACCAACATTAGGGTTACCTAACAGTGCAGCAGTAATCATTTAAGTCCTCCTTATTTATTATGCAGTTTTAACATGTATATTTTTAGCGTCATTTTTTCTAATAGCTAAGTTGAAACCACGTAAATTAATAATTATAGGATCGCCTAGAGGGGCAGTTGCTTTTACTGTTACTTCTGTGCCTTCTATGCAACCTAATGCGAGTAATCGTTTAGCGAATTTCTCATCGCCGTAAATAGACTTAATAAGCGCTTTATCTCCTGGTTTTAAATCATAGATGCTCATAATAATCACTCCTCATTGAAAATAATTCTCAATATCATTTTACCATCATTATCTAATAGTGTCAATATAAAAATAGTAAGGGAATGTATTAATTTTTAAAATACTTTCATATAATAGGTTAACTGTGATAACATATAAGTAGAGAAGATTAGTAAACTTAGTAGAAAAGAGTGATAGTGTGATTACAAAACTTAGTAGTATTAAGGTTGGGGAAATTTCAACAGAAAATGCCCTTACCATAGCCGGAAATAGAGACCTCTTTAAAGATGCAATATTTTTTGATTTAGAGCACTATATTTATAAAAAACCTATATGTATTGGAGTTTTTGGATGTTGTATTTATGATGAAGCCTCGAATGAGTTAAAGGTTACTCAATATATGGCAGAGAATAAAAAAGATGCTATAGAAATATTATCGCTAGCTAAAAATTATTTTGAAGAAATGAAAAACAAAAACAATAAAAAATGCATAGTTACGTTTTCAGGAAATAATGATTTTACAGTTATAAATTATTTATTAAAGGAACATAAAACAGATTTCATTTTAGAGGGATATTTTCAAGAGGTAGACCTTCAAAAATGTTATGAAAAAGCTGAAGGAACTTGTATTGGACTTAAAGCCTTAGAGAAGATATTTGATATTGATCGTGGAAGTGAATTAATGAGTGGATCTAATTTAGCTAAAACCTTTGGTAAAATAGTAAAAGATGATGATTATATTAATAGAATGCCTCAAGATAAAAAGGATAGAATACTATTATATAATCAACAGGATGTTGTGAGTTTATTCTATATATATGTGGATTGGTTTAATAAAGTAAAATTAAAAACAGAAGCAATTGAAGCACAGCAATAGCTGTGTTTTTTTATTGCAGAAAAAATATGTATAGCGAATTCTTCTTCGTGCCTTGCAACAGAGCTCGAAACTAGGAAATATCATTAATAAACTCTAATCTTTCGCTCATATAAAATCCTCTAACTCTCACATTCGCCTTCCTGGCTCAGGTTCGCTAGGCTGGGCCTCTGGGTAGTTCTCTGGGGGACATAACAATTATTAATTGTTATGCAACCTGGCAGGCTTACGAGGATTTTATATTCGCGAAAGAAGAGTTTCTAAATCGAATTTCAATAGTTTTTTCGCTTCTGTTTCAAGTCACTTCGAAGAAAGTCTATACATCAATTAATAAAAAAAATGAAAGTGAAGTAATGATAAAAGATTATAAGCTTAATATGAAAGTTAAGGAGTGAAAAATGGTGATAGAATTTATATAAAGATTGGATGATAAAGAATAGTGATAATATTTGCATGATAATTTATTAATGAGGAATACTAGAACCCTTTACATAATATTGTAATAGAAAGTACATGCAATTAAATAATGGGGGGGAAGAGTATGGAGCAGACTCGGAAGAACATTGATGCAGCTATGGGAAGGATTAAATCAGATTTGGTACTTAAAAATGCGAACTTTATTAATGTGTTTACTGAAACAGTTGATAGTGGAGATATTGCTATAGTTAATGATATTATTGTAGGTATTGGGAATTATGATGGGGAAAATGAAATTGATTGTTCAGATTTATATGTGACGCCTGGATTTATAGATTCACATGTGCATATAGAATCCTCTATGATTATGCCACAGCAGTTTGGTAGTGTGCTAATTAAAAAAGGTGTTACTTCCATAATAGCAGATCCACATGAAATAGCTAGTGTGGAAGGTATGAAGGGTATAAATTTTATGCTGGAAAATGGTTTAAAAGCTCCCATAGATATATTTTTCATGCTACCCTCTTGTGTTCCAGCTACTAAATTTGAGGAAAATGGATACTCGGTTAATGCTCAGGAATTAGAAAAATTAATAGATAATAAAATGGTGTTAGGTCTTGGAGAAGTAATGGATGTTGCTGCGGTTATAAATAAGCATGATGATATGTTAGAAAAAATGGAAATAGCGAAGAATAAACATATTGACGGTCATTGTCCGAGTATATCATATAGGGAGCTTAACGCATACTTAAGTTGCGGTGTTAAAACGGACCATGAGTGCACTAGTGCTAAGGAAGCCACAGAAAAAGTTAGTAGAGGAATGTACGTTATGCTAAGAGAAGGTTCCACTGCAGGAAATTTAAGAACTCTACTTCCTGCCGTTAATAATCATAATTATGGAAGATTTTTATTTTGCACTGATGATAGACATATAGATGATGTGATAGAGGGTGGATCTATAGATAACTGTATTAGAATTGCTATAAAAAATGGAATTAATCCTATAAAGGCATATATAATGGCCTCATTTAATGCAGCTAAGTGTTATGATTTAAAGGATAGGGGTGCAATAGCTCCAGGTTGTAAAGCAGATTTGGTAATATTTGAAGACCTAAAGGGCTTAAATATAATAAAAGTTATAAAAGATGGTAAGCAGTACACAGAGCCTCAAGATAAAAAACATGATAAATTAAAAATAAGCTCTTCCATGCATATGGATTTTATAAACAGTGAGATTTTTAAGATTGAAAGTAAAACTAAAGCTGTAAATGTAATAAAATTAAATCCGAAATCTATAGAAACTAGATTGGTACAGAGAAAAACACAAAATGAACTTGGCTATCTAAAGAGAATGGCTGAAAAAGATATATTAAAGATAGCGGTATTTGAAAGACATCACAATACAGGTAAGCATTTTGTTGGATTTATAGAAGGATTAGGGTTAAAGCATTGCTCTATAGCACAAACAATATCGCATGATTCTCATAACGTTATAGTGGTGGGAGATAATGATAAGGACATGGAGGTTGCGGTTAACACACTAATTTCTATTGGTGGAGGAATCGCTATGGTGTCTGATGGGAAAATAGTTGCTCAGTTAAGCTTGCCAATTGGAGGCATAATGACTTTTGAAACTCCATATAGGGTGGGGGAGAATTTAAAGAGGCTTAATAGGATTGCTAGAAACTTTGGAGTGCGCGAGGAATATGATCCTTTTATAAGCTTATCTTTTATGGCACTTCCAGTAACACCTCAGGTTAAAATTACTACTAGGGGGCTCTTTGATTATAAAAAATCTGAGTTTATAAACCTCTTTGTCGAATAATGGGTGAAAAAAACTTTTGATATAAAAGATGATATTTACTTGTGTTGTTTTTGTACTTATTTGGATATAAGAAACATATGAAGTAAGGATATATTAAAAGTTAAGAACTTGAAGGGGCCTATCAACAATAGATGTCTATGGTAAAGTCAAAGTGATCGTTTAATCGTTAATATAATTTGATTTAAAAAAAATAGATAGCCTACTCATTTTGGGGAGCGAGGCTATCTATTTCTTAAAAAAAAATACAATATTTTCATAATCAAATTGAATTTCATTTAAAAATGATATATAATAATTTAACGAGTAAATCTAGCAAATAATATTGTAATAGTTTGAATTAGGATTTATACTTAGAGTTAAATCTAAAAAGAAAAAAATTCGATAGTATATTTAATAAAGGGGCATAGCCAATGAAGAATATGGCAAAAAAAAGATTAGGAGATTTACTTGTTGAATCTAAAAAGTTAGATCCAGAGCAACTTAGGAAAGTACTCATGAAACAGCAAGGCGCAGGGAAAAGGATAGGACAACTTCTTATTGAAGATGGTATTTTAAGCGAAGAAGATATTTTAGAAGTTCTAGAGCAACAATTATCTATAAAAAGAGTACATCTAGATAGGGAAGATATTGAGCAAAAAGTTGTTCAAGTAATTCCAGAAATTATTTCGAAAAAATATAACTTAGTTGCTTTTGGTATGGAAGATAGTAAACTAAAGGTTGCCATGTCTGATCCACTAAATATATTTGCAGTAGACGATGTTAAGATATCTTCAAGTTTAGATGTTGAAATATATATTGCATCAACAAAAGGTATTAAAAATACAATTGATAAATATTATGCTAATCAAAATGCGAAGAAAGCAGCCGAGGATTTATCAAAATCTCAAGGAACAAATGAAGATAAGGAAGAAAATAAAGCACAATTAGATGATATAAAAAGCGCTCCAGCGGTGAGACTTGTTGATTCTATAATAAGTGATGCAATAAAGCTAAAAGCCAGTGATATCCATATAGAACCTTTTGAAAATCATATAAAAATAAGATATAGAATAGATGGTACTTTAAATGAGATAGCTAAATACAATAAAGATATATTTAATGCTTTTATAACTCGTATAAAAATACTTGCGGAATTAAATATTGCAGAGAAGAGAATTCCACAGGACGGCAGAATTTTAACAGTTATAGATGATAAGAGAGTGGACCTTAGGGTATCCACTTTGCCAACAATTCATGGTGAAAAGATTGTAATCCGGATACTAGATAGAGAAAACTTCTTAGTAGGTAAAGAAAAACTAGGAATGAACGAAGATGATTTAGAAAAAGTAGAAAAAATACTTAAAAACCCATATGGAATAATTTTGGTTACAGGACCTACAGGCAGTGGAAAATCAACTACACTATATACCTTATTAAGTGAACTTAATGATAACAGTAAGAACATCATAACAATAGAGGACCCTGTAGAGTACGTAGTAGATGGAATAAACCAAGTAAACGTAAACGTAAAAGCAGGACTAACTTTTGCATCAGGCCTTAGGTCAATTTTAAGACAAGACCCTGATGTTGTTATGATAGGTGAGATAAGGGACAATGAAACAGCAGAAATAGCTACCAGAGCATCTATAACAGGGCATATAGTGCTAAGCACAATTCATACAAATGATGCACCTTCAGCAATCGTAAGGCTTATAGATATGGATATACAGCCCTACCTAGTAGCTAGTGCTATAGCAGGCATTATATCTCAAAGACTTGTAAGGAAAATATGTCCAATGTGCAATGAAAGTTACATAGCAACTGATTACGAAAAAGAAATTCTTGGAATTCACAAAGTGGAAGAATTAATCCTTCACAAAGGCAAAGGCTGTGGCCAGTGCAATAACAGTGGATACGCAGGGAGAATAGGTGTGTATGAAATAATGGAAGTAACCCGCAGGCACAGAGAGTACATTATGCGTAACGCTAGTGTAGATGAAATAA
>JANZQE010000367.1:0-8257 GCA_038040705.1 Clostridium sp.
TCAACACAATCCAAACTACATAAAAATTTAACAATTTCTAAATGTCCATGAAAGGAAGCCCATCTAATAGCACGATTATCCATATCTGAAGGGTCAACACATTCCAAACTACATAAAAATTTAACAACATCTAAATGTCCATTAATGGAAGCAAATATAACAGCCCGATTATGATTAGCTGAAGGTTCAACACATTCTAAACTACATAAAAATTTAACAATTTCCAAATATCCATAAAAGGAAGTATTTCTAAGCGAATGTTTATCAACTAATTTCTTAGCTATATATTTATTATTATGAATTATACAAGTATCTAAATCAGTATGAAAAAAAATTAAATCAATTAATTCATTTGCAATCATTTTTTTTTATTCTTCAAAAGCAAAGATGTATTTAAACACTTTTTAAAAATTTAACTACTTCCAAATATCCATTTTTGGAAGCCCATTCAACAGCCCAATTATCATTAGCCGAAGGATCAACACAATCCAAACTACATAAAAATTTAACAACTTCCAACTGTCCATGAAAGGAAGCATATTTAACAGCCCAATTATGATCAGCCGAAGGGTCAACACAATCTAAACTACATAAAAATTTAACAACTTCCAACTGTCCATTCAAGGAAGCCCATCCAACAGCCCAATTATCCTCATCTGAAGGGTCAACACAATCCAAACTACATAAAAATTTAACAATTTCTAAATGTCCATGAAAGGAAGCCCATCTAACAGCCCAATTATGATTAGCCGAAGGGTCAACACAATCTAAACTACATAAAAATTTAACAATTTCCAAATGTCCCTTAATGGAAGCACGTTTAACAGCACGATTATCACCAGCTGAAGGGTCAACACAATCCAAACTACATAAAAATTTAACAACTTCCAACTGTCCTATATTTTTAATAAGTGAATTTTCATCAACTAATTTCTTAGCTATATATTTATTATTATGAATTATACAAGTATCTAAATCAGTATGAAAAAAAATTAAATCAATTAATTCATTTACAATCATTTTTTATTATATTAAGATCCATCAACACTATTTAAACCTTTTAAAAATTTAACAATATCTAAATATCCATTCGCGGAAGCATATCTAATAGCACGTCCAATAGCATCATTATAATCAGCTGAAGGGTCAACACGATCCAAACTACATAAAAATTTAACAACTTCCCACTGTCCATTTCGGGAAGCATATATAATAGCATAATTATAACCAGATGAAGGGTCACAATCCAAACTACATAAAAATTTAACTACTTCTAAATGTCCCTTCTCGGAAGCACATTGAATAGCACGATTATCACCAGATGAAGGGTCCACACAATCCAAACTACATAAAAATTTAACAACTTCCAAACGTCCATGAAAGGAAGCATATCTAACAGCACAATTATCACGAGCTGAAGGGTCAACACAATCCAAACTACATAAAAATTTAACAACTTCCAAATGTCCCTTATAAGAAGCCAATCTAACAGCCCAATTATGATTAGCCGAAGGGTCAACACAATCTAAACTACATAAAAATTTAACAATTTCCAAATGTCCATTATTGGAAGCATATCTAACAGAATAATTATAATCAGCCGAAGGGTCCACACAATCTAAACTACATAAAAATTTAACAACTTCCAAATGTCCATCTCTGGAAGCATATCTAACAGCACCATTATGACCAACTGAAGGGTCAACACAATCTAAACTACATAAAAATTTAACTACTTCCAAATGTCCATTCAAGGAAGCCCTTTCAACAGCACAATTATCACGAGATGAAGGGTCAACACATTCCAAACTACATAAAAATTTAACAACTTCCAAATATCCATTCTCGGAAGCCCATTTAACAGCCCAATTATCATTAGCTGAAGGGTCAACACAATCTAAACTGCATAAAAATTTAACAATATCCAAATGTCCTATATTTTTAATAAGTGAATTTTCATTAACTAATTTCTTAGCTATATATTTATTATTATGAATTATACAAGTATCTAAATCAGTATGAAAAAAAATTAAATCAATTAATTCATTTACAATCATTTTTTAACTAATTTCTTAACTATATATTTATTATTATGAATTATACAAGTATTCAAACTAGTATTAAAAAAATCAAATCAATTTTTTTATTTAATAAATATAACCAGAATTTTGATAATTTTGTCTCCTTTTATTAAACATTCCATAAGTGTATCCAAATTTATCAACAACATCAACAATGGTGCAATTTGAAATTCTATCTCGTCCAATACGACCAATTGATTGTACTACAGCACTTCTAGGAGTTGCTAAAACAAGAACATTCAAATATGATATATCTACACCTTCACTCATGTATTGAAATGTTGATAAAAGCACCCTAGTCTTTTCGAGTTTTTTTTTCTTATATTTTCCACCAGCTTGAATAAGTGAATGATTTGGTAAACGAGTATGAAACCATTCTAATTGACTAATACGATCAGATAAAACAAGAATGTAATTTCCAGTAATCTCAATTGCTTTAAAAATTTCACTTAATAATAATAAATTTCTCTGTTCATCATTTGCCATTTTTGTCAACATTTTACTAAAATGAATATTACCATTACGTAATGTAATTTCATCATAATTATTCTCATGTTTCAATAATCTAATAATTTTAATACGATCAACTCCTTGTTCGACTGGAAAATTATCTAAAATTTCACCCATGTATAATCGAATAACTTTTGTTAATCCATCTTGTCTAATAGGAGTTGCTGATAATCCCAATTGATATTTAGCACCTATACTATTAAATGCTCTACTAAAACAATTTGTTGCAATATTATGTACTTCATCTACAATTAGAAAATTATGATCAAAACTATTCGAATCAAATTTAAACAATGTTTGCAACATACCAATATGTATTGGCTCATCACCCATAGTTTTATTGGCTCCTTGTATAATTCCAATTTTTATATCACTACCGAAAAATTGTTTAATTCTTTCAATCCATTGTTCCATTAATATTTGTTTATTAACAACAATCAATGTTTTTCTTCCAAGTTTTGCCAATATATACAATGCAATACAAGTTTTTCCAGCTCCTGTTGGTAATGATAATATTACTGATTTATTTTTATTAATCTCATTTATTGTCAATTTGGTTGGTAATCTTTGAAAAGGTTTTAATTCTCCATTAAAATTAAAATGTTTTATTAGTGGTAATCTCCAATTTGATAATGTTGATTCAGTGTAAAATCTAGGAATATATAATCCTTTAGATGTTTCATGATATGCAAGAGTTGGTTCTTTACCCTTAAACATTTCTTTAGTAGATTTTATAGTTAATTCATTTTTTAATTCATCAAATTTTGACTTGTCCTTTATTAAAATTCCCAATTCATTTAATTTCATTTTTTTTCTTTACTTTCTAATGTTATTAAAAATTCATCATCTTCTTTTAAATCATTTGGATCATATTTTCGATATAGTAATCCTTGATTTACAGTATGACCCATTATTTTAGCAATAGCTTCTAATTTCTTAACTGGTCTAATCTTTTCATACAAGTGTGAAAGATATATATTACGAAACATTTGAATATTGACTGATTTTTGAAATCGAACATCAATCATTTTTTGTATATATTTTGTAAAATTATTTCCAGTTTTGAATGGTTTACCTGTACTTGTCTTGAACATAAAATCAGAATTATTATTAACCATACAAGCTTTAGCTATTTCATTTATTGCTATTGTTAGATTGAATGTAATTTTACCGTAAAATTTTACAGTTTTATAATCATTTAATACAATAGTTCCATTACTGTAATAATTATCTTTACATGTATCAAAATTACGAATTTTCAAATGCCAATAATCATTTCGAACTGGAGGAACATCAGTATATAAAGAGATTATTAAAGCATCATGATAAGATCCATTATTCACCAACTCCTTTCTAAATTGTTTCAACTCTTTCAAACTAATCCATTCTTTTTCTAATTTCCCTTCGCGTACATTTTCACTACGCTTTTGTGTTATGAAATCATTAATTTTTCTCAATTCATCTGCATAAATTTTCTTTACATCATTATCTTTATCATAATTAGCTTTTGTTAAATATTTATTCCAAACATTGAATATTTTTTGAGTGTAATAAGTATTTTCACCAAATACTTTATTTATTGAAATTATAGCTAATCTAGGAGTAATGAAATAATAATCAAAGGTATGAGAATCAGCAACTCTTCTTAAATTATCTAACGATAATACATAACTTTTCAATGTTGCCTCTTTTACATTTTGTTTTGCAAGTATCTCATATGGGTTAGGATATCCAAGATATTTATGTAATGGTTTTAGTGTTGGTAAATAATAATCAAATTCTCTTCTTTCCATTTTTTTTATGAATATGTTATGAATATGTTATGAATATGTTATGAATATTAATATTTAAAAATTTTTAAATAAGTGAAATTTATAAAAAATTTGAAAAATGAGTCATACAATAGACGATGATGTAATAATTACTGGAAATTTAGATGTTACTGGTGATTTAGATGTTGCTGGAATAGGTAATTCAGGAGTTTACGCATATAACAGCGGAAATCAAACCATGAATTTAAATCCCGTTTTATTCACAACAGTTACAGAATTTGGTGCAAATCAAGCTTTAATATCCTATAGTGCAGGTGAGTTTACTTTTGATGTTGCTGGTACATATGAAATTATAGCACGTTTCACAGTACATGCAACGACTCCATCAGCTGATTATTCTGCTAAAGTTGATTGGAGAGCAGCGGCTGGTGGACCAGTTATAGCTACACAGTATCTAACTTGGGGTACTACAACTTCTTCCCATAAATCGATTGTTTTACATATAATCGAAACAGTTACTGCCGCTACTGTAAGAAGATTCTTGTGTGCTATACTCACAGGTACTGGAACTTCTTTACTTATGGGCGGAAGTCCATCAGTTGGTGATGGGATTCGATCAAATGTTATAATTAGAAGACTCTGAAATATTCTGAAATATTCTGAAATATTCTGAATAATATTTAAAAATTTTTAAATAAAGTGAAATTTATAATAAATTTGAAAAATGAGTCATACAATAGACGATGATGTAATAATTACTGGAAATTTAGATTTAACTGGAAATTTGACAGTTACTGGTTCAAAAGCGATTTCAACATATGGTCCAAGCGGTGTGTATGCTGCGTTTGGATTTGGTGGCGGTGAGAATCCGTCAGTATTTTTAAATGCTGCTGCCGAGAGTGGAGCACAATGGAGATTACAATGTGAAGATGGTTCAAATGATTTTTCAATAGGTTCTGATACAAATTCTGGGACTTTAACTTTAGGAGATAGTACTGATAGTGTTGTTATTCCTGGAGATTTAACAGGAATAAATTGTGCTCAGTTATATATGGATACTAACCTTGTAACAGCATCATCAGATTGGAATAACTTGGTAATTACTGGAAGTATTGCAGGATTAGCAGGTTGGTTGACAATTGGTACAGGTGGAAACGCTGGTAAAGCTGTAGTTACTGCCGCTGGTAATTATTTAATCGCTTGGGCTTGTAGAGTTGATAGTAGTTCTTCAAGAACATATATAGGAATGGGTTTAAAAATTGATGGTACGTTAAAATATGCAGCACGAGGTGGAATGTCAACTTTAGCTAGTCAGCAAACAGCTATTTCAGGTCAATACTTGGCAATTGGGATGACTGCTGGACAAGTGATTAATTTTTTTTGTTTAGCACAAGGTTCATGTACATTTCAAAGCGGTGTTGGTTATAGCAGTATTCAAATAATTAAATTATAACATTTAAAAAATTATAACATTAATAAAATTATAACATTTAAAAAAAATTAAATAAGATTTTCAAAAATAAATGCCATTAACAGATTTAGGAGAAACAACTGTTGCTGAATTTCAAGCACAGCAATTTTATTCTGGGTCTCCAAAACATATAGGGAGATTAGGATGGGATATGAGTATGGATACATCTGGGGAGATATTAGTGGCTACACAATTACAACATACCAATAGTGTTGATACAGTATATGCTGAAATTTATTCAAGATCAGGTAATACTTGGGGATTATTAACAACGATTACAAAGGCAGCAATTGTTGGATCCACTAGTTATTATGGATGGTCTTCATCAATTTCTGGAGATGATGGAACATATATTGCAATATCTGCACCAGCTACAAGTACTAATGATGGTGCAGTTTATATATATTATTCAAGTGATTTATTAACATGGGGTTCAGTAGCCACTATTTTACCTGCTACATCCAACAAGTTTTTTGGAAGTGATGTGAAATTAAGTGATGATGGATCATCTTGTTATATTACAGATTATGAAGGATCAGTATATATATCAACAAGATCAAGTACGAATACATGGACATCATCATTATCAGTTACAATAACTGGTCCATCATTTTCAGCAAGTCTTACAAATTTTAGTAATCCTATTAGTATTTCTGGTGATGCAACATATTCCATAGTTGGTCATCCATTAGTAGATAGTAATCAAGGACAAGTAAAGTTATATACAAGTAATAGTTTAATACAGACAATAAACGGACCAACAGGAACTACAGAATATTTTGGATACTCTGTGAGTATGAGTAATGATGGATCATATGTTGCTATTGGTCAACCAACAAAAACAAAAGATCATTATGATTTTAGTGGAACTGGTGGAAAAGTACATATTTATTTTAGAGGAGGTGGATCAGCATATGCGTTACAATCAACACTTGATTCTAGTGATTTATCAGTTAATTCTGCAATGTTTGGACAAGCTTTATGTTTAACAGAACTTGGTAATTTTTTGATGGTTACAGATCCTGGATATTTGAATATGGCTGGAACAAGTTGGATATTTTCAAGAAGTGGAAGTACTTGGACAAATACAGAGCAAGTTGGTAGTGATTTTGAAATTGAATTTAAAAAGGATGTAACAAGTGATAATGTAAATTTAGTTATTGGGGTTGCTGAAGCTACTGGAGTTGCTAGTACTATTGCAATAGCTAATGATTATACTCCAACAACATTAGCAACAGCTCTTGATACTACTTGTAACGGTGATGGAATTTCAGTAGCTTTAGAAAGTACTTATGGTGCACAAACTGGTGTTGTTGAATTCACAAAAGATGATGATGGAACTCTTGCAGCATATACATTCACTGTTGATGTTGCACCAACCGTTAGTGAAACTATTACAATTACTTTGAATGGATTTACAAATACTGTTGCTTTATTATCATCTGACTCAGCTTCTGGAGCAGCTGCAAAAATTGCTGATAGTCCTGTAAGTGCTTGGTCTGGGATAGGAACTGGATGGACTGCTGTTGATGCTGGAGCAATTGTGACATTTACAGCAGTCAAGAAGGAATTAAAACCTGATGTATTTAATTTAACAGTTTCAACTGGTGATTTAGCTATTTCAGTAGTGAATACAATTGTTGGAGTTCCTGTAAGTAGTATTCAATTTTATGTTGAAAATCAATCATCTAATTTCGGAACAGAGCTTGGATGGTCTGAAGATGTTGATATTTTAACAAGTAATGTAATCACTGCTGGAACAACTCCAGTATTAGCAACATTAAATCAAGATCAATGGATATTAACCCAAGAAGACTCGAGTATTTCAGATGCTGTTCACGTTTTAGGATCTAATACAATTCCAATATTTGATCAAGGATCAGCAACTGTTACATATGTATCCCCAACAAGTGTAAATGTTTCAACACCTTCAACAATTGTAACTGGTGGTACTGCAAAATTAACATTTAATAGATGCTATGGAGTTATTTCAAAATCTCTAATAGGTTCAAGTTGTGTAATGGATACTACGGGTATTTATTCGTTTGTAAGTGCAATTGGATTAAAAAGTCGATCCAGTTTTGCAGATGAAGGATCTATTATTGCCTTTACAAATGAACAAAGTTCTAATGATTATACAAATGGTATAACTGTTGATAAAACTGCTACTAATGCATTGCGTGTACAACAAAACAATGCTGTCAAGGTTTTATTTAATGTTGATACATCTAATATGTCTGTGACTATTGGTGATGATGGAACTTCTGTTCCTGGATCTAGTTTAAGTTGTTTGGATACTGATAAAGGAGTTTTAATTAATAGATTAACAACTACTCAAAAACTTGCAATTATTAGCCCCCCAAAAGGATTATTAGTGTATGATACAGTTTTAGATAGATTAGAATTTTATTCATCTGGTTGGA
>JANZQE010000368.1:0-6036 GCA_038040705.1 Clostridium sp.
TCACTCTATAGAAGCATATGTTTCTACATCTGCTACTCCTCTTACAGATTCGGCTGCATTGATGTCTATAAAACTTGTAGCTAAATATCTACCTAAAGCAGTGGCCAACGGCACAGATATGGAAGCAAGAGAAAAAATGGCTTATGCTCAATTCTTAGGCGGTATGGAATTTAATAATGCAAGCCTTGGATATGTACATGCAATGGCACATCAACTAGGCGGATTCTACAATTTACCTCATGGAGTATGTAATGCTGTTTTACTTCCAATAGTATCTAGGTTTAATATTTTAGCTAGTGCTGATAGATTCAAAGATATCGCTATTGCCATGGGGGAAAATGTAGATGGACTTTCTGTGCATGATGCTGCTTTGGTTGCAATTAAATCAATTGTAACATTATCAGAATGCGTAGGTATTCCTAAAGGACTTGCAGAGCTTGGTGTTAAAGAAGAAGATTTTGAAGTAATGGCAACAAACGCTAAAAATGATGCGTGTCAATTTACAAATCCACGTCTTGCTACGTTACAACAAGTGATGGAACTTTTCAGACAAGCATTGTAATCTTAGATTGTAAGCTTGTGGTTTAGATGGTACAAAATATTATATATTAATAGTATTAGGGGCTTATGCCCCTTTCTATTTTGATTATTTTATGTTATATTTGTAGTATATAAATATTCTAAATTTTACAATTAATGAACAATAAAAATTTTTAATAAATCATTAATTCTCCGAGTCATATTTCCTAAGGATTTCTATGGAATTATGACCGTTAGGGTTAAATTGGAAACGATTTAGCCTTCCATTTGAAAAGGGGGATGCTTAATTGTCATTCTCTTTTATATTATGAAAATATGAAGGGGGTTTTTTTTATGTCAAAATTAAAAGGTAAAGGTAGATTCAAGGAGATATTGGTAATATCACTTTGTATTGTTATGGCTTTTGCTATAACAGCATGTTCAAGTAAAGAGAGGACCATGATTCTTGCAACAACAACAAGTACTCAGGATTCAGGACTTCTAGATTATTTGCTACCAGTATTTGAAAAAGACACAGGAATTAAAGTTAAGGTGTTAGCTAAAGGAACAGGAGAAGCAATAGAGGTTGCCAAGCGTGGAGATGCGGATGGACTACTTGTGCATGCAAAGTCGCAAGAAGTTAAATTCGTTGAAGAAGGATTTGGGACTGAAAGACTTGAAGTTATGTATAATGATTTTATAATAGTAGGACCAAAAGATGACCCTGCAAAACTTAAAGAAAATGCTCCAAAAGATGGAGTAAAAGCACTTAAGTTAATTAGTAGCAGTGAGGCGAACTTTGTATCTAGAGGAGATAACTCAGGTACTAATACAAAAGAACTCACTATATGGAAGGATGCAGGAATAACACCTGATGGAGAATGGTATATATCAGCAGGAAAAGGAATGGGCGCAGTACTTACAATGGCATCTGAGAAAAAAGCTTATACTTTGACTGATAGAGCTACATATTTAAATATGAGGGATACATTAGATCTCGAAATTGTTACTGAAAAGGGAAGTCAATTCTTAAATCAGTATGCATTAATAAGACTCGACCCAAGTAAGAACGAAATTAAATCTGAAGAAGCAGATGAATTTATTGATTGGATGATGTCTACGCAGGGACAGGAGCTTATAGGTGAGTATGGCAAGGAGAAATATGGCATGCCTTTATTTACACCTAATGCAATTATAACTAATGCGGAAAAATAGGTGGTAAAATGAGCTATTATCAAGAGGTTATACACATAGTTTTATTATCACTGTTTGTTTCGGTTGCATCAACATTAATAGCGTCGCTGGCAGGTATGATACTAGCAATACCTATTGCTTTAAAAGATTTCAAATTAAAAAAATATATTGTACGATTATCTGAAACTTCTATGAGTATTCCACCAGTTCTAATGGGACTGGTGGTTTATTTACTACTTTCACGGAAGGGGCCTTTAGGGGAGCTTAAACTGCTATTCACCCCCGCTGCAATGATTATAGCCCAGAGTCTTCTGGTATTTCCAATAGTATTTGGACTTACTGTTTCAGCAATAGGAAGTCGCGGAAGGGAAATCAAGAAAAATTGCATTGCTCTAGGCGCAGGAAGCGCTGATACTTTAATTTTAATCATAAAGGAATGCAAAGTTCAACTCTTTTCTGTGGTTGCGGCTGGTTTTGGAAGGGCAATTTCTGAGGTTGGTGCAGTGATGATGGTAGGAGGAAATATAAAAGGTGACACAAGGGTAATGACCACATATATAGCACTGGAAACAGGTCAAGGTAAATTTGATGAGGCCATTATAATAGGAGTTATATTACTTGTTGTTGCATTTATGGTTAACTTTATTTTGCATGGGCTTAGTAAGATAGATGAAAAATAGGTGGTAATGTATGAATATTAGAGTGGTAGACGTAAATAAAGAGTACAATGGAAAAGAAGTATTATATATAGATGAGTTAAATTTTGAAGAAGGTTACGTATATGCATTATTAGGCTTAAATGGTAGTGGAAAGACTACTCTGCTGCAATGTGTTTCAGGCCTTGACGCATTTACAAAGGGAACCGTATTATACGACAATTGTCACTTTAATGAGTTTATAAAAAAGGATATATCCGTTATGATTCAAAGTCCTTATTTATTTAATTTTTCAGTGTTTGAAAATATAATAATGGGATTAAAATTCAGGAAACTAGATAAAAAAGTAATTGAGGAAAGACTTTTAAGATATCTAACCTGCTTTGAAATAGATGACTTGCTTAATAAGAATACTAGAGAGTTATCTGGTGGAGAACAAGCTAAGGTGTCACTACTTAGAACTGCTATTTTAGAAACACAGGTGACTTTTTTGGATGAACCTACTGCCAGTATGGATATTGAAAGTACGCTGAGAGCTGAAAAACTCATAAGAACTATGGCAAGTGGAAAGAGAAGTGTTGTTTTAGTCACTCATGATTTAATGCAAGCAGAGAGGGTAGCGGATTTTGTTATTTTTTTAGATAAGGGAAAGATTATTGAACAAGGAGAAAAACATAAGGTTCTTAATTTCCCCGAGCATGAATTGTTAAAACAGATATTAAAGAGGAGTTGATGAATATGATAAAAACTGCAATACTTACAATGAGTGATAAAGGCTCTAGAGGAGAAAGAATTGATGGGACAGGTCCCGCGATAAGGAGCGAATTAGAAGGCAAGGGTTTTATTGTAAGTTACTATAAAATGATTCCAGATGAAATTCGGGAAATAGAAAGAGAACTTATTTATTTGTGTGATGAACTGAAAGTGAATTTAATATTAACTAATGGTGGAACTGGATTTTCAGAAAGAGATGTTACTCCTGAGGCAACTCAAAATGTAATAGAGAAATATGTTCCAGGTTTTGGAGAAGCTATGAGAATGAAATCCCTTGCTATTACTCCAAAAGCTATGCTATCAAGAAGCATCGCGGGAATTCGAAGAAAAACCTTAATCATTAATCTTCCAGGAAGCCCTAAGGCGGCTGTAGAAAACCTTGGATTTATATTGCCAGCAATCCCACATGGTATTGCCATACTTAAAGGAGAAGCTAGTGAGTGTGCTACAAGTAGCAAAAGCGCTACAAGTAGCGAACGTGCTACAGGCAGTGAACATGAGGGGGATAAACATGGAACTTTTTAATGTGGTATCTGTAGACGATGCAAAAAACATAATAGATAACTCATTTAATTATAAACTTGAATATGAAAAGGTTAATATCATGCAAAGTGTCTCAAGAATATGTGTTGAAGACATAAAATCAGAATGTAATATACCAGAATTCAAAAGGTCAACAGTAGATGGATATGCAGTGTGCTCTAGAGATGTACATGGGGCTAGTGAGGGAATTCCAGCTATGCTTAACCTTAAGGGTGAAATATTTATGGGCAAGGTTCCACCATCAGATATCCAGTGGGGAGAATGTTTATACATACCAACGGGCGGGATGCTCCCTAAAAATGCAGATAGCGTAGTAATGGTCGAGTACAGCCATAAGTTAGATGAAAGTAATGTTATGATTTATTCACCAGTGGCCTTTGGAGAGAATGTAATACAGGTGGGAGAAGATATAAGTGCAGAAGATATTGTTATAAAAAAAGGAGATAGGCTAAGACCTTATGAGATAGGTGTCCTTGCAAGTATCGGAATTAGCGAAGTAACAGTATATAAAATACCAAGAGTTGCGATTATTTCAACGGGTGATGAGGTAGTTCCGTGCAATGTTAAACCGAGTCTTGGAGAGGTACGTGATATAAATACCCATCTTCTTTGGTCATTACTACTTGAGGGTGGTTTTCAACCAATAAGTTATGGGATTATAAAAGATGATTATGATGTATTGAAGTTTACAGTTGACACGGCGTTTGAGGAGTGTGATTTAGTACTGATTTCTGGAGGTAGCTCTGTAGGGAAAAAGGACCAAACCTTAAAGGTTATAGAATCTTACGGAGATGGAGAAGTTTTGGTACATGGTATAGCAGTAAAACCTGGAAAACCAACAATAATTGGGAAACATAAAGAAAAAATAATATTTGGACTTCCAGGGCACCCTCTTGCATGTTCTATAATATACAAAATACTTGTTGAAAATTACTTATATAATTTAATGTCTTATAGTGATGAGAATTACGGAACAAGTGCAGTGATGAGTATAAATTACCACAAAGCTAAGGGGCGAGAGGAATATTTACCTGTAGAGCTTGAAACTATTTCTGATGTGATTATTGCAAAACCTGTTTTTGGTAAATCAGGGATAATAACAGCATTTTCAAAGGCTTGGGGTTATGTTAAAATAGAAAAAAATGTTGAAGGTTTAAAGGAAGGGCAGTTAGTTAAAGTATATAGATTATAAAATATCATAAATTAAGTGGCAAAGGGGATGAGAGTATTGGCTCAAGAAGTTTTTCTATCGAATATGGATTTGAATGAAGCAGTTAAATTATATTTTAATAAATTATCGGGAATTAAAGGTAAAGTAGAAAATGTAATTACCTTTGAAGCAGCAGGAAGAGTCACATATTCGCCAGTTTATGCAAAAATATCTTCACCTTTTTATAATAGTTCAGCTATGGATGGTATTGCTACATTAAGTACAAAAACCTTCGGGGCATCAGATAGAAGCCATATTGAAATTCAAGAAGGAATTGATTATATAGTAGTGGATACAGGCGACCCAATACCAAAAGAATATGACTGCGTAATTATGGTAGAGGATTTAATAAATGTAGCTGAAGGTAAAGTTGCCATCTACAAGAGTGCTGCTCCATTTCAAAACATTAGGTCCATTGGGGAAGATATTGTTGAAACACAACTTATTGTTCCTTCAAAGCACTTAATAAGGCCAGTTGATATAGGAGCTATAATAGCAGGTGGAGTAAATGAAATTCAGGTGTATAAAAAACCCGTGGTGGGGATAATCCCTACTGGAACTGAGATGGTAGAGCCAGGAGGAGAACTGAAGGTTGGAGACATAATTGAATTTAATTCAAGAGTGTTCTCAGCGCAGGTTCTGCAGTGGGGTGGCATTCCCATAAGATTTGATATAGTAATAGATGATTATGAACTTATTAAAGAGTCGATAAAAAATGCAGTAGAGAAGTGTGATATTGTACTTATAAATGCTGGATCTTCAGCTGGTAGAGAGGATTTCACTTGCAAGGTAATAGAGGAACTCGGTGAGGTTTGTGTACATGGGGTAGCTATAAAGCCAGGCAAACCTGTTATTCTTGGAAGTATAGGTGGAAAACCTGTGGTTGGAATACCGGGATTTCCAGTATCTGCATATTTCGTAATGGAAAACGTTGTAAAAAAAACAGTTCATACCTATATAGGCATTAATAATGAAGAAGAAAATACTATTGAGGCAGATCTTACAAGGCGTACAATGTCTACTTTGAAATATTTAGAATTTGTTCGCGTTAAACTTGGCTTTGTTTCTGGAAAATATATTGCAACACCTATAAGTAGGGGAGCTGGAACAACCATGTCCGTACTTCGGGCAGATGGTGTA
>JANZQE010000369.1:0-8994 GCA_038040705.1 Clostridium sp.
GTAAAAGACGGTATGACTAGGGGCATTGGCGCAGGTCAAGTAAATAGAATATGGGCAGCGGAGCAAGCCTTAGAAAGAGCAGGAGATGGCACAATACTTGCATCAGATGCATTCTTCCCTTTTGGAGACGTAGTAGAACTAGCTGCAAAATATAGTATAAAAGCTATTATTCAACCGGGTGGTTCTATTAAAGATGGACTCTCCATAGAAGCATGTGATAAGAATGGAATTTCCATGGTGTTTACGGGAACTAGACATTTTAAGCATTAGGAGGGATTTATATGAAGGTGTTAATTATTGGTTCTGGTGGACGAGAGCATTCACTAGTGTCCAAGATTTTAGAGAGCTCAAATGTTAAAAAAATATATTGTGCTCCTGGTAACGGTGGCACTAAAAGAGAAAGTAACTGCGTGAATGTTAATATTACAAAAATGGATGAGCTTTTAGCTTTTGCTATTGAAAATAAAATAGACATAACGATTGTTGGATCTGAGGAATGGCTTGTCCAAGGTATAGTGGACAAATTCAAAGAAAATGGACTTAAAATATTAGGACCTAGCAAAAAAGCTGCTATGCTTGAGGGGAGTAAAGCTTATTCTAAAGAATTCATGAAAAAATATGGTATAAAAACAGCAGCTTATGCAGTGTTTGAAAATCAAGATGAGGCTAACGAATATTTAAAAAAATGCGAATATCCTATAGTTATTAAAGCTGATGGCCTTGCAGCAGGTAAAGGCGTAGTTATCTGTA
This sequence comes from Clostridium sp., assembly GCA_038040705.1. Classification (GTDB taxonomy): domain Bacteria; phylum Bacillota; class Clostridia; order Clostridiales; family Clostridiaceae; genus Clostridium_AD. The sequence goes on from JANZQE010000369.1 coordinate 751, forward strand.
GTGACTACGCACAGGCACAAAAAAGTATAAATGATTTTATGATTTTGGATATATTTAAAGGTAGTGGCAAGAAAATTGTAATAGAAGAGTTTTTGGAAGGTGTGGAAGCATCTATACTGTCTATAACTGACGGGAAAATAATAATTCCTTTTGTATCTTCAAAAGATCATAAACAAATATTCGATGGGGATAATGGACCTAATACAGGAGGCATGGGAGCTATAGCACCCAATCCATATTGTGATAAAAGTGTATTAGAAGAGTTTCAAGAAAATATATTAATTCCTACTCTTAAGGGAATTCAAGAGGAAGAAATGGACTACACTGGTATAATATTTTTTGGAATCATGATAACTAAAAAAGGGATATATTTGCTTGAATACAATGTAAGATTTGGAGATCCTGAGACTCAAGCAGTACTCCCACTTATGAAAAGTGATTTTACCGAGCTTTTAGTTAGTGCTGTAGAAGGGAAACTTACGGATTTTAATTTACAGTGGAAGCAGGGACATTCTTGCTGCGTAATTGCTGCATCAAAAGGATATCCGGGTAAGTATAGTACAGGACTTGAAATAAATGAACACAATAAATTAGATGGTAAGTTATATGTGGCAGGGGCTAGTGAAGCGGATGGTATTATGAGAACATCTGGTGGAAGAGTTCTTGGGGTAACAGGCTTTGGCGAAACATTAAGTAAGGCAAGGGAAATGGCTTATGGAGATATGGAGAAAATTCGGTTTGAGGGAATGTACTACAGAAAAGATATCGGGAAATAGAATTTAAAGATAAATCGTGAAGGTTCGGCATGTAGGAGCGTTATGATAGTAGAGAATTTGTTCTCCTGAGTGCCTTGCAAGCGAACTCGAAACAGAAAATTCGATTAAAAAATTCTAACCTTTTGCTCATATAAAATCCTCTCCTCTGGGTAGTTCTCTGGGGGACATAACAATTATTAATTGTTATGCACTCACATTCGCCTTCCTGGCTCAGGTTCGCTAGCAGGCCGTCCTGGCCTGCTTACGAGAATTTTACATTCGCAAAATAAGAATTTCTAAATCGAATTTCAATTGTTTTTTCGTCTCTCTTGCAAGTCACTATGGAGAAACTATGTTCTATCTATTACGCTCCTACATGCTTTCACCTTCATAGATCTATCTACAATATCTTTGTAGGAAGTAATAGCAGGAGCTAGATAATGCAGCTCCTGCTATTTTTTTAGTTCATTCACAACTTCATTCACAAATTTTGTTTTGGAATATCCTTCGATGAACATTCTAATGGACTTTAAATATTATAATCATAATCTTTTTTTCTATTATATGGGATGCTAATTGAAATTTAAATAAAAAGCTTGAATATTTTGATAATGTTTTATATGATGGTAGTAATAAGGAAAATGTAATTGCCGATATTCATATCTAGGGGATGATAATTGTGAAAGTTATTAAGCAAGATGGAAGACTTCAAAATTTTGATGTACAAAGAATAAAAACTAGTATATACAGGGCTTCTGACGATGCGAATGAACCGTTAAACACGTCAGATATTGAGAATTTAGCTAGGAGCATCGAACATGAAATAAAAGATCTTCAAACGGATACTATTCAATCTTATCTTATTCAAAGTATAGTGCTCAGTGAGATAGAAAAATCAGGTTTTCACAATGTGGGTAAACATTATAATCGTGGAAAAGTAGAATAATACTAAAAAAGGCAGATGAAAATAAATCATCTGCCTTTTTTATAAGGTCAATATAGATTGTTTTGTGGAGGATATTAATATGGACGTGTGGGATATTTATGATGAAAATAGACGAAAAACTGGACGTACTCATGAAAGAGGTATTCCTATGGAGGCAGGTGACTATCATCTTGTAATCCATGTTTGGATTGTTAATGACAAAGGAGAAATTTTAATTCAGAAAAGACAACCATGGAAAGAGGGATGGCCTAATATGTGGGATGGTTCTGTTGCTGGGTCTGCAGTAGTAGGGGATAACAGTGTGGAGGCAGCTATCCGTGAAACAAAGGAAGAGCTAGGAATTGAACTAGATATGAGTTCAGGTGAGATTTTATTCACAGTTGAAGCTTTAAATAGGTTTCATGATATTTGGCTAGTACGTCAAAATGTTGATATTATGGATTTAAAACTTCAGTATGAGGAAGTTGCTGACGCGAAATGGGTAAGCATTAAGGAAATCAGACAAATGGTATGCGATGGTGAATTCATACCATTTGATTACCTTGATAAGTTATTTAAAAGAATATATCTATAAGCATTTTTACGGCAACAGCTAAAGACATTGTTACAAATATAGGCTTTATAAGTTTTGAACCCTTATTCAATGCAATGGTTGTCCCCATTCTAGCCCCTAGAACCATAGATATGGCCACTGGGACTCCAAGCATATAATTAATTTTTCCGCTTATAGCAAACAAAACTAGAGCAGTAATGCCGCTGGTGAAATTTAAAATCCGGGCGTTAGCAGAAGAAGCTAAAAAGTTGAATCCAAATATACTTATAAATCCAAAAACTAAAAATGAACCGGTACCAGGGCCAAAAAAGCCATCATAGAAACCAAGAGAAAAAGCAAGGATTATTCCATAGATCACATTTTTTTTAGTAAGCCCTTGAAATTTATCTTCCAGGCCTAAGGACTTAGAAAAAAGAGTATAAATTCCGATAAACATAATAAGAATTAAAACTAATCCCTCTAAAACTTTTGGGTCTACAAATAGTACCGCTCTAACCCCTAGCATTGAACCTAAGAATGTAAAAGGTATTAAATATTTTAAAAGTTTAAAATTGGCCTTACCTGATTTTATAAATTTAAGAGAAGAGGTAAAAGAACCAGCAGTGGCACTAAATTTGTTAGTTCCAAGCACCATGTGAGTGGGTAGTCCTGTAAGCATAAAGGCTGGTACAGTTATTAAGCCTCCACCTCCTGCTATTGAGTCTACAAAAGCTGCTACAAAACCAGCTATACATAGAAGAATAATAGTTAACATAAAACACCTACCTAATTTTATTTAAAGTAAAATGTGTTAAAGATTGCATAATCATTATAATTGATTATGCTGATAAATGTAAGGGCTATTACTCATTAATTTCGTAAAGATACACTTAGCCCCTTGATTTATATAGAATATATACGTATTATATATAGATGGGAGCAAAAATCAAAAGTGTTTTTTCTCTTGATAGAGACAATAAAATGGAATTATTAAACTAATACTATAATTTAGGAGGATTTAAAATGTTAGAACAAAATGAAATAAATGTGGATAATAGTGAGGAAATAAATCATATAGAAAATAAAGAGGTTGAGAAATCTATGAAACCTAAATTTATGGATACTTTAAAAGCCAACCTTATAGATTTAATAGTTATAGGTGCTATATCAACTGCATTAGTATTTATCGGAGATTCAATTCTCAGATTAACAGGATATTTTGTAACTCAAAAATTCCAAATGTCATTTATAATATTTATGGTCGTAATGGTATTATATACGAGTATTATGGAAAGCGGAAAAACATCCACTACACTTGGCAAAAAAATATCTGGACTAATTATTACAAAAGCATAGGAGTTGCTAAATAATATGAAAAAAAGAAAAGATTACGAATTTTATATAGAAGACATAGAGTTTCCAGCACAAGGCATAGCCTATTACGAGGGTGAGAAGGTTTCAATAAAAAGTACACTGCCAGGGCAAACAGTAATTGGTAGGGTAGCAAAAAAGAAACAAGTAGGAGTAGAGGCTAAACTTATAAAGATCCTTAAGGATGTAGACTATAAAATTGAGCCTAAGTGTAGCATTACGGATTTATGTGGTGGATGTAGCCATCAATTTCTTTCTTATGAAAAACAATTAGAATTAAAAGAGCAACAGGTATTAAAATTGTTTGAGGAAGCAGAAATAAAAGATTTTGAGTTTTTAGGAGTAGAGAAAAGTCCTGAGGTCTTCGAATACAGAAATAAGATGGAGTTCACCTTTGGTGATTTTCAAAAGGGCGGGGAACTCGCTTTAGGTATGCATACAAAAGGAAGAAGCTTTAGTATAGTTAATGTTTCTGATTGCAAAATTGTAGATAATGATTTTAGAGAAATATTAAAACTAGTATTGAATTATTTTATAGAACTTAAATTGCCACAATATAATGTAATGTCTAGGCAAGGGTATTTAAGAAATTTAGTTGTACGAAAAGCTAAAAATACCGGCGAAATATTGGTGAATCTAGTAACCACAACTCAGGTTGATCTTGATCTTACTGAGTTAACTAATATGCTTAAAGAGTTAAAATGTGATGGAAATATTACAGGAATAATACATATGTTTAATGACTCGTTATCTGATATGGTTAAGGATGATAAAACTGAAATACTATACGGAAGAGATTATATTATTGAAAATCTATTAGATCTTAAGTTTAAAATTAATCCTTTAGCTTTTTTTCAAACCAATACAAAGGGAGCAGAAAAGCTTTATAGCATAGTTAGGGATTTTTTAGGAGATTCAGAATCAAAAACTGTGTTTGATTTATATTGTGGAACGGGAACTATTGGACAAATAGTTGCACCTAAAGCAAAAAAAGTTTTGGGAATTGAGTTAATACAAGAAGCGGTGGACGCTGCAAATGAAAATGCAAAAATTAATAGTCTTAATAATTGTGAATTTATAGCAGGTGATATAGCTAAGGTTATTCAAGATATAAAATACAAACCAGATAGCATTATTTTAGACCCGCCAAGAGTGGGAGTTCATCCTACAGCATTAGATTATGTGATAAAATTTGATGCACCTCATATAGTTTACGTTTCTTGCAACCCTAAAAGCTTAGTAGTTGATTTAAAGGAAATGATGAGTAGAGGATATAAAGTGCAAAAGGTAGTGCTTATGGACATGTTTCCACACACACCTCACATTGAAACTATTGTAGACATAGTCAAGATATGAGGTAGTTACAAGGGTTTATGTGTTTAAAACTTAATCAGATTATGAATTTTTCCGACGGTTACCCAAGTTCGTCGGAAAGTATCAGTACATGAATTCTTAAACGAATAAGCAATAAGTAATTGGAAAGATATTACGAAATTAAAATCAGTTAAAGAATACTTAAGAACCATCTGAGCTCCAGATGGTTCTTTCTTTTGGTTCAATATAACCTTTAATTATGTTGAATGTAACACAATACTAATGAGTTGCATTCAAGACTTAAGATATTTTGTAATTCATTTTTAGTTAGAGTATATTGTATTATGTGGTGATAGTTTAAGAAGGAAGAATTGTACTTAAATATTAGTCTGCAAGAACTGTAATGAAGCACAATGAGGCTATATAACATTCTTTAATTTTTGTAAGATACTCTATTTTCAAGACCTATCTATTAAATTTCGAAGTTATTAATTTCTAAAGCAAATACAATTTCATATTTTCACTACTCAATATTCATATTATGCATATAACCATGCCTATTAGTTTACGTTTTTATTTGAGTACACTTTCATTTATTATCTTCCATCCATAAAATAAATAGGTGAAGAAGGAGAATTAATCTATAATATGATCAAAAATAAATCACATTATAGAGAGAACTTGGGTCAGGCTACTTTGATAACCTTAATTCAGAAATTAAAGTTGACAGGTTGAAGAAAAAGTTGGAGTCTCTTGCTTCAATAATTTTCACGTAAATATTTATATCTAGTGAAGCCTGTCTGTAGAAAGCGAATTAAGCTTATCTAGTGGGAAGTAATAATCGATGTATTGCCTCAATACAAGGCCAGTTGCTGCGCTGCCGGGTATTACCTCCTGGCAAAGAACTTCTGAGCGTATTAAGCTTTCCGGCTCATTTATTCCAAATAGTAACCGCATGCATGTAGAACTGCTGAATCGGGGATTTATTTCGAAAATTACTGGCATGCAATCTTTAAGGCGCAATTGAATATTTATAGCCCCATAGGCTCCTAGTGTACTTGCAACCATGGCACAATAATCTGCAATGTGGTGATAATCATCAGAAACTGCAGCAATAGAAACTCCTTCCAGCAAATACCGCCTTAAAGCGATTTTGGAAATGACCTTTCCCTTTTGATTTATGCAAATCCCTACGGTAAACTCTTGCTCCTCATCTGTAAGGTATTCCTGTATAATTAGGCTTTTCTTACCCTTTATATTTTCAAGCAGCTGCTGCTTATCCTTAACTAGAACAACACCTACTGAGCCACGTCCAAAACGCGGCTTGACTATCAAGGGAAATCCAGTACTTTCAATAAATGAGGAGAGCATACCAGCATCTTCAGGATATCTGATACTTGCAGGAATTTGAAAGCCGGAGCGTGATAAATGACACATGGTCAGCCACTTATCGGTGCAAAGCTCTATCACTGTAGGAGAATTTACAAACACCTTTGCTCCTGTAGATATTTCAAGGGATTCTCTATTTCTTGAATAAAAGGGAAGCTCCGCTGTAGAGCCGATAAATATAGCTTTAATCTGATGATTTATACAAAGATTTTTAATAAACATATAATAGCTTTCTTCATCTGCTACCTGTGGAGCGATAAAGCTTTTGTGGGCAAAAAATAAACCTAAGGAATATGGATTAGAGTCAATTGCTATTGTTTCAACAGGAAGCACCGATTCTTTCAGTGACCTGATAATACCCAGCCCGTATACGGAACCTGCACCTGTAACCAATACACTGAGAGTACCATTGATTTCATTCATATTTTTGCAAGCTTCTGACAATGTAATCAACCTCCTGTTCTGTTAATCCTGGGTGAACAGGTATTGAAACTACCCTTTCGGCAGCTATTCGGGCATTTGTGAAAGATCCGAGGATTTCTCCCTGCTGATACAGGGGCTGGTCAGGGATAGCTGTGGGATAATGGATACCATAGCCAATACCCTGTGTTTCCAGGAATTTTATGAAACCGCTGCGATTGTTGACCCCAAGGGTATATTGGTGATATACATGCTCAAAACCCGGTAAGCATACGGGCTTAATAAAAGCGGGGTTGGTTATCTCCCTTAAATATCGCTCTGCAATAGCTTTGCGCCTTTCATTGAAGCCAGTTAGCTTGCGCAGCTGTTCTATGCCGATGGCTGCATGGATATTGGTCATCCTGTAATTGTAGCCAAGTACATCATGCCGGTATTTGGCTATCTGGCCATGGTTTATAAAACCCCTGGCCTTATCAGCCAGCTCTTTGTCCCAGGTCACAAGCATGCCGCCTTCTCCGCAGGTCATATTTTTTGTAGGATAAAAGCTAAAAACCCCACAGTGCCCAAAGGTTCCGACTTTCTTGCCATTGATGGATGCACCGTGAGCTTGTGCACAATCCTCTATCACTGGCAGATTGTATTGATTGGCTATGGCCATTAGCTCTGTCATACGCGCGGGATAGCCGTAAAGATGAACTATTAGGATTGCTTTTGCATCAGGATGTTTTTTAATGGTATCTTGCAGCTCTTGAGCCGAAATGTTGTAATCCTGCAGATCAATGTCACAGAAGACAGGAACAGCTTGTGCAAAAAGTATGGCATTTGAAGTTGCAATAAATGAGAAAGGTGTGGTTATAACTTTGTCCCCCGGTTTAATACCTAAAGACAGCAGTGCCACATGAAGGGCTGAGGTGCCTGAAGAGGTGGCGACACAATGCTCGCTGCCCTGGAATAGGGCAAAGTCCCGTTCAAACATTTCCACATATTCTCCATGGGCTAGATTTCCACTGGAAAGAACTTCATTCACAAGTGTTTTTTCCTCTATACCAAGCATAGGTTTAGCTAAAGCGATCATCATTACACTCCTCATAAATTTTTTTGCACAGCTCAAGATTTAACCGGTGACCGGATCTGAAGCCTATCACATGTCCCTGTAACTTTTTCCCAAGTAACCCAAGGTCTCCGAGAAGGTCAAGCACTTTATGCCGGGCAGGTTCATTGGGCCATTTCCACGACCTGTACTCAGCCCCTGATTTGACTACCAATACATTTGAGCTGACTTTCCCAGTTAGGTTTACAACCTCTTCAAGCTCTGACTCAATTATATAAGAACGGGCATCTGCCAGCTCTTTAGCAAAGGTTTCAGGGGTTATGTTCATTTCAGCTACTTGAGATAATTGCGGCAGATTTGGATAATCAACCACATAGGTTAGTTTAAATCCATCGTAGGGAAGAGCTATCAGGAACTTTTCATATTCCATATCCCCTAAGCTTTCACGTTTATATACAATAATGGG
>JANZQE010000370.1:0-4994 GCA_038040705.1 Clostridium sp.
CTATGACTTGATATTATTTTGTGACTTGGATAAAGCAGCAAATTAAAATATTCAACGAACAAGTTGGAACTTGTTCTATTGTGGGTTTCTATATTTACGTCTTTAGGAATTTCTTTGTTATAATCTTCATCAAAAATAGCAATGAGTAGTCCTATAAGCTCAGCACAGTGTCGCCTGATATCGTCTTCAGAATGAGTCAGATTATCGAAGAGAAATTTAATAGTCTGTAGCTTTTGTTTTTGAGTTAAATATGTAGAATATTCTTCGAATACCCTTATATATTGTCTTAAATTCTTCCAGTGTTTTTCACTTCTAGCTTGTTCTAATATTTTATTTAGAGAGTATTCATCACGTAGCATATACATTAAATTAATATTGTGATTTATAGAAAGATATTTAATGTTTTGAACTATTTCAGTTCCTTGCATTAAAGAAAAAATTGGTTCCTTGTGCAAATTAACATTAACACTTTCATCTAAGGATGTGTTAATGCCAATACTAATCAAATAATCTTCAAAATCTTTTAATTTAGCATATACTCGTCTATATCTCTTTTCCTTTATTTCATCAACATTTTCTAATTTATCAAGTATAACCTTAAAGGACATTTCAAGTGGGAATATATTCATAGTTACGGCTTTACCAGTTCCAAAGTTTTTTACTCTAAAGTCACAATATATTAATATTAATGATTCCAGTGAAAGGTTTTCAATTTCTAAATCCCAGGTGGAATGGTTTATAGCAATATTTCTAATGTAGTTTATGTTATGTTTTTTAAACCATTGATCTGTATAATAATAATGCAAATGAGGGACTCTTTTAAGCTCTTCTCCTATGCAACCATATTTTCCAATATCATGACCAGCAGCAGCTCCTGAAACTCTTCCTAAATCTATTTGAACATCTTTTTCCTTAAGTTGCCTTGCAATATGTAGAGATAGATAATGTACACCACAAATGTGGTCTAGGGTATTATAATGAAAAACCTCACCATTTAGTTTCATCATTTCATAGATGAAATCACCTTTAAAAGCTTTTATAAATCTTAAATATTCATCGTCATTCTCTAAATTTTCCACTTCCCCTTGGCGCAAGAAATTCATAGCGTAGTTGCTTTGCCATGAGCTATCCTTATAATTCTTTTGAACTGAACATACAATTCTAAGAACTGCAAGGTACAGTTCGCAGGTTGGAGCTAGATCCACATCAAGAACTATGGTCACGGCCTTTGGATAGGATTTGTTTAACGTGTAATTATATAAATAATACAGTGCATCTTTTGGTAATTTACCTTCGCACAGTGTACCCATTACTTTTTCACAAATTAAAAGGGTACGTGCACATGTGAAGTCCGTTAAATCTATCATGCTTTTTAGGTTTTCCAAATATGGTGAACTGGATAGAAATTTTTCAATAAGATCCTTTGGAATGCTATTGTTTTTTAAAAAAGAAGGATTTAATAATTTTGCTGATATTTTTTGATTAATTTCTTTAAAAGATAAAGCTTTCATTGTAGCCTCCTTGTAGTTCTTCTCGGATAATAATGAACTCATTTCTACTATTATCTATATTGAAAATTATATACTTTAAATGTGATTAATTATAGGGGATAACGCAATTTTTGTAAAAAAAAATACCTTAGTTAGGTATAAGGTATTTGCACAGTCCATAGAGATTATATGATTTATACATTTTACTTGTGTCTATATAATCCATTTTGTAGTCGCCATCAAAGGGATATATAGAAATAAAATTCTCATTATAGAGATTTATTATATATTTGTTTTCATTAAAGGTTATAAATATCTTGTATAATGGCTTTTCAGGCAAGTCAGCGGGTTTTTCTATGAAGCTATCCTTGTCTAACGAATTAAAAAAATCAGTAAATGTGGATAAGTCTTCTTTTGCAAAATCTTTCTCTTTATAAAAATTCATATATAGTGCAAAAATTTCTGTAGGGTCTTCTAGAGTAAGATCACTCATTAATAAATTGGTGTAATAAAAATTGTTTGGCTTATTCTTACTAAAGATATTTTTGTTAATTTTATAATTGCAGCCAAAGAGGCTTAAAGATAGAAAAACACACAATAGGAGTAAAATATATTTCTTAAAATTAAAATTCATTCAATCACATCCTTTAACTGCCTTGTAAATAAAATATGTTTCTCAATTATTTTTTAGTACACAAATTGTGTATATTAACCTATTTTAGGAATATTTTTCAGTCGAATAGTTCAGAATAGAAAGAGAAAGCAGAAAACATCATAAGGAGGAAATATGAAAGTTGGCGTACCAAAAGGATTACTATATTATAAATACTACCCTTTTATACATAGATTTTTAATTGAACTAGATGCAGAAGTAATTACGTCTACAGATACAAATAAGAACATTTTAAATGATGGGGTTAAATACTGTGTGGATGAGGCATGTCTACCTATAAAAATATTTCATGGACATATAATGGATATTAAGGACAAATGCGATCTATTAATTATACCTAGAATTATGAGGGTACGAGCACGCGAATTTATATGCCCAAAGTTTTGTGGGCTTCCAGAAATGATTTTATATAGCATACCTAATTTGCCAAAGGTAATGATAGAACCAATTTATGCAACCTGTGAGAAGGAATTATATAGCTTTTGTAAAAAACTTGGAGCTATGATTACGAAGGATAAAGGTAAGATAAAAATAGCATTTAGTAAAGCCTTAGAAGAACAGAAGAATTTTAAATTTGGTATTAAAGATGAAGGATTTAAAAAAAACATTGCCTTAGTAGGGCACCCATATAATCTTTACGATACTTTTATTAATATGAATATAGTAAAAAAATTGAACAAAATGGGAGTAGGGGTTATAACAGAGGAATTTGTAGATGAAGGACAAATTAAAGCAGAGGTAAATACTCTTTTCAAAAGGCCTTTTTGGACATTTGCTGCTAATTCTTATGGGTTTACAACTAGTATAGCTAAAAACAGCGGAATAGATGGGGCAATATATATATCATCCTTCGCATGCGGAATTGACTCTGTGGTACTTGAGCTGATTCAGGAAAAGATAGAGAATTTTTCTTTTTTAGTATTAAAAGTTGATGAACATACTGGTGAAGGCGGTCTAGATACAAGAATAGAGGCTTTTATTGATATGATTGAAAGGAAAAGAAATAATGAAGATAACATTTCCACATTTAGGCAACACACATCTTGCAGCTAAGGCATTATTTGATGGGCTGGGAATAGAATGCATAATTCCACCCTTTTGTAGTAGTGAGTCACTGGAGCTAGGTTCCAAGTTTTCATCTGAAGAAATGTGCATGCCGTATAAAATTATGATGGGCAATTATTTGCAGAGTATAGAGATGGGAGCAGATACTATAATTCTCCCTGGAAGCTGTGGTCCTTGCAGGTTTGGTGAGTACTGTGAACTGCAAATTAATGCACTAAAGAAAATAGGACACGATTTAACATTTATTGTAGTAGATAGTCCTTTTGACATAGGTAAAAGGGAACTCATAAATCGTCTAAAAAAGATTACAGATAACAGTCCAAAAAGTAAAATTGAAACAATTAGAGCTTTAAAAATAGCCTATGATGTAAATGAGCTAATAGAGAAAATTGAAGCTTTAGCGCATTACTTAACAGGCTTTGAAATAAACAGTGGAGAATTTAAGAGACTTTTAATTGAATGTAAAATTAATGCATCAAAAGCAAAGTCCCCATGCCAGATGGTAAATATATTAAAAGATTATAAGAAAAAAATAAAAAACATAGCTATTAACAAAGGGAAATCTCCAATAAAAATTGCAATTATAGGTGAAATTTACACTGTAATCGAACCTTTTTCTAATCTTTATATAGAAGACAAACTTATGGATTACGGTGTAGCCACTAAAAGGATGCTTACTCCTAGTTGGTGGGTTAAGGATGCATTACTTAAATGTGTAAACCTTAACTCCCTTGGTATAAGGAAAGCATCTAAAGAATATCTAGAGCATTATATTGGTGGTCATGCTAGAGAATGTATAGGAGAGGTACTCATTGCGGAAAAAGAGAATTTTGATGGTGCAATTCAGATTTTTCCAATGGGATGTATGCCTGAAATTGTGGCAAAGGCTATTTTACCTGCAATTTCAAATGATAAAGATTTCCCGATAATGACTTTGGTAGTAGACGAAATGACTGGAGAAGCGGGATATGTTACAAGAATAGAAGCATTTATCGATATGCTAGAAAGGAGAAAAAAGAATGTACTATATGGGAGTTGATGTAGGGTCTGTAAGTACTAATGTTGTATTACTAGATAATACTTTAAAGGTTATTGAAAAATTATATTTAAGAACAAAAGGCAAACCCATAGTGGCAATCCAATATGGGCTTAAAATTTTAAGTGAAAAATACTATAACAACGAAATAATGTCTGTTGGAACTACAGGTAGCGGTAGACATATGGCCTCCTTTTTAATAGGCGCGGACATAGTAAAAAATGAAATCACAGCTCATGCAGTAGCAGCCCTCCAAATTGATACTGAGGTAAAAACCATATTAGAAATTGGAGGTCAAGACTCAAAGATAATTTTACTTAAAAATGGTATAGTTACAGACTTTGCAATGAATACTGTATGTGCAGCAGGGACAGGGTCATTTCTTGATAGGCAGGCAGAAAGGCTTGAGATACCTATTGAAAGTTTTGGAGAGTATGCATTAAGGTCTAAAGCTCCTGTAAGAATAGCTGGGAGATGTGCTGTATTTGCAGAGTCAGATATGATACATAAGCAACAGCTTGGATACAAAGAGCAAGATATCATAGGGGGACTTTGTGAGGCACTGGTAAGGAATTATCTTAGTAACGTAGGAAAAGGAAAGCAAATCAAATCTAAAATATTTTTCCAAGGTGGGGTTGCAGCTAATAAAGGCATAAAAGTAGCTTTTGAAAAAGCCCTAGGAACTGAGATTTATGTTCCAGAGCACTATGATGTAATGGGAGCTATTGGA
>JANZQE010000371.1:0-5996 GCA_038040705.1 Clostridium sp.
CTAATAATTCAGTCTAAAGTGTCTATTGAAAAGTTTGGATTCTCTTTCATTACTAGTACTGACTGGGATCCAGTCCAAGAGTTATTTGGAGCATTACCCTTTATATATGGTACTATCGTGTCTTCAATTATTGCAGTCGTAATAGCAACTCCAATTAGTATAGGCATAGGTCTATTTCTAACGGAAATATCAAATAAATGGATGAAAACTATCATAGCTTTCATGGTTCAAATATTAGCAAGTATTCCAAGTATTTTATATGGATTATGGGGCTTATATATTTTTGTGCCATTTATCAGAGAGTATTTCCAAAAAACCTGTAGGTAGTGTACTTGGGTGGTTTCCACTTTTTTCAGGAGCGCCTATTGGCCTTGGAATGCTATCCGCTGGAATTATTTTAGCCATTATGATAATTCCAATAATTTCAGCTCTAGTTGTTGATATTATTGAAACGGTTCCAGCTGACTTAAAAGCCGGGTCCCTTGCTCTTGGTTCTACTAAGTGGGAAATGATATGGAATGTTGTCTTGCCTTATGCTAGGCAGGGAATACTTGGAGCAGTAATAATGGGGCTTGGTAGAGCTCTTGGAGAAACTATGGCGGTTACTATGGTTATAGGTAACAGAGCAGAAATTAAGGCCTCACTATTTGCACCTGGACATTCAATGGCGGCAGTTATTGCAAATGAATTTAATGAAGCCACTGGTGCGGTTTACTATTCATCATTAATAGAAATAGGATTACTTCTTTTCTTAGTTACATTTATTCTTAATGCAATAGCAAGAATTTATATTCGTAAAATATCTAAAGTTTATTAGGGAGTGATATTATGCCAGCTTCAAACATAAGAACAAGAAAAATATTTAATGATTTTATGCATATTGTAATTGTTGTATTGACCATAATAGCATTAATCCCTTTGGTAAGTATACTTAGTTATATAATTTATAAAGGATATAGAGTTATAGATTTTGGATTTTTAACATCATTACCTACTCCAGCTGGAGATATAGGGGGAGGAATAGGCAATGGTATTCTTGGAACTCTAATTTTAGTAGGAGTTGCTTCAATAGTTGGAATACCAATAGGAGTTATGACTGCTATATACCTAAATGAATATGCTAGTAAAGGGAAGTTTGCGGAGCTTGTTAGATTTGTAGTTGATATACTACTTGGAATACCATCCGTAGTTGTAGGTATTTTTGCATATATAGCTTTTGTTCAGCCTTTTGGTGGATTCTCAGCTATGTCAGGTGGTTTAGCGCTTGCAATTATATTAATTCCAATAGTTACAAGGTCTACTGAAGGTGTGTTAAAACTGGTTCCAAATGATTATAGAGAAGGGTCTTACGCACTTGGTGTCAGCCAGTGGCAAACAATTATTAAAATAGTTATCCCAACAGCTATGAAAGGAATAGTAACAGGGATAATGCTAGCTGTTGCAAGAGCAGCAGGTGAAACAGCGCCGCTTCTTTTAACAGCTTTCGGAAACATTTATTGGTCAAGCAGCTTAAATGAGCCGATAGCATCACTACCAGCACAGATTTTCGAGTATGCTAAATCTCCTTATGCTGACTGGATAGAGAAAGCTTGGGGTGCTGCATTAGTTTTAATAATAATGGTATTATTATTGAATGTTTCCGCAAGGATTTTAACTAGAAAGAAATATTAATACCACATTTTAAGTAAGGAATAGGAGGAATTTTCATGGGAATAATTCAAACTAAAAACATTAATTTATTTTATGGTAAATCTCAAGCATTAAAAAATATTAATCTTGATATAAATAAAAATGAGGTTACTGCACTTATTGGGCCTTCAGGCTGTGGTAAGTCTACATTCTTAAGAACTCTAAATAGAATGAATGACTTAATAGATAATGTAAAAATAGAAGGACAAGTTATATATGAAGGTAAGAATATATATGATGAGTGCAATATAATAGAACTTAGGAAAAAAATAGGAATGGTTTTTCAAAAACCTAATCCATTTCCTATGTCTATATTTGACAACATAGCTTACGGTCCTAAAATACATGGCGTTAAGAATAAAGCTCAACTTGCGGAAATCGTTGAAAAGAGTCTTAAGGGAGCAGCAGTATGGGATGAAGTTAAAGATAGATTAAAAACAAGTGCAATGGGACTATCAGGTGGGCAACAACAAAGAATATGTATAGCTAGAGTCCTCGCTGTAGAACCAGAAATTATTTTAATGGATGAGCCTACGTCCGCACTTGACCCAATATCTACAGCTAAAGTTGAGGAACTCATGGATGTACTAAAAGTAAATTACACAGTTGTTATAGTTACTCACAACATGCAACAAGCGGGCAGAATATCAGATAAGACTGCATTCTTTCTCAATGGTGAAGTTATTGAATTCGGCAAAACTGAAGAAATCTTCCACAAGCCAAGGGATAAAAGAACAGAAGATTATATCACAGGAAGATTCGGCTAATAATATATTTAGGAGGAATTAAATATGACAAGAGCATCTTTTGATTTAGGGCTTGAACAAATCCATAATGACATATTAACTATGGGAAGTATTGTAGAAAAGCAAATATTTAAGTGCATAGAGGCATTAGCAAATCAAGATTGTGATTTGGCAGAAAAGGTAATTAAGGATGATGACTTAGTGGACAATCTCCAAAAGGTAATAGAAAATAAGTGTGTTATGTTAATAGCAACCCAACAGCCCTTAGCACAGGATTTAAGAACTATATTTACTTCAATAAAGATAGTAACAGATCTAGAAAGAATAGCAGACCATGCCGTTGATATATCCAAAATAGCCATAAGACTTAAAGGGCAAACCTATATAAAGCAGCTTGTGCATATTCCACAAATGGCTGATATAGCAAAGGAAATGATTAAACGCTCTATTGACGCTTATATTGAGGCGGATATTGAAAAAGCATACAGTACTTGTAAAATGGATGATGAAATGGACACGCTATACAAGGAAGTTTTAAACGAGTTACTTCTACTAATGTCAGAAGATGCCACTACAGTAAATCAAAGCAGTCAATTATTATTTGTATGCAAGTTCTTAGAAAGAGTTGCAGATCACACAACAAATATTTGTGAGTGGACTGTTTATTTAGTAACTGGAGAGCAGATAGATTTGAATGATTAGTATCATTTCAAGGTTAAGAAATAAATTCTTAACCTTATTTTAGTTAAAAACGAATATAATTATTCATATTATGGTATAATTATATTTGATTAGTATTAATATAGTGGGTAAAATAGCACTATCGGGTTTTCATATTGTGGAATTATACAGCTTCTATCCTATAGGTGCATTGTAATTTTTGGTGCAATGAAGGGTTTAGAAGGTAAAAAATGGTCCCACATACAATGATTTTATAATAAAAATATATTTCATAAAGAGAAAATTATTAGGAGCCTTAGTGGCATAGAAAAATAATAAATTAAATAAAAAGAGTGATGTTTATTTAACAGCGCTTTGAAATATAAATCTATTAAAATATTTAAAAGAATGGTGGAAAAGTTAACGCAGAAAAGTGAGTGAAGTTGCAACTTATTGTAAAATAAGTTAGGCGCTACTTGCAAAACATTACAACGACGGAAAATCCGGCTTTTTAATTTTGACGTCACTGGTGAGTAAATAAAAATGAACTAGTTGAATTCATGAATAAACTAAAGCAATGGAACCGAATAAGGGAGGAAAATATTGAATAATAATTACAAAGGTAAAGGCAAAAACAAAATCAGAATTATCCCACTAGGTGGACTTGGAGAAATTGGGAAAAACATTACTGTAGTAGAATACAAGGACGAAATTATAATTATAGATTGTGGAATTGCATTCCCGGATGCGGATATGTATGGAGTGGATTTAGTTATTCCAGATGTTACTTATCTTTTAGAGAATAGAGACAAGATAAAAGGAATATTTTTAACTCATGGTCATGAAGATCATATAGGAGCATTACCTTATGTTTTAAAGCAAATTAATATTCCAGTGTACGGAACACAGTTAACACTAGGACTTGTAGAAAATAAGTTGCAGGAACATGGAATACTAGCAGATTGTACACTTAATGTAGTAAATGCTAGTGACATTATAAAACTTGATAAACTCAGTGTAGAGTTTGTAAGAGTTGGTCACAGTATAGCAGATGCCTGCGCTATTGTTGTGCACACACCTATTGGGAGAGTTATACACACAGGTGACTTTAAAATAGATTACACTCCAATTGATGGAGAAGTTATAGATTTAGAGCGATTTGCAAAACTCGGTGGCCAGGGAGTACTTCTATTAATGGCGGATAGTACTAATGTAGAACGAACTGGATTTACAATATCCGAAAAAGTAATTGGAGAATCACTAAACAAACTGTTCTACAAGGCTACAGGTAGAGTGATAGTAGCATCCTTCGCATCAAATATTCATAGAATACAACAAATTGCGAATTCTTCAGTATTGCACGGAAGAAAGATAGCTTTTAGTGGAAGAAGTATGGAAAGAATATCTGCAGTAGCTATGGAACTAGGATATTTGCATATACCACCAGAATTTATAATTACAATACCAGAGCTTCATAACTACCCTGATGACAAAGTAACAATAGTAACCACTGGTAGTCAAGGTGAACCTCTAGCAGCACTTACAAGAATGGCAACAGGAACACATAGGAGTATCCAAATACAAAAGGATGATTTTATTATTATATCTGCATCTCCTATCCCAGGAAACGAAAAGTTCATATACAAGGTTATAAATGAACTATTCAAAAAGGGTGCTGAAGTAATATATAACACTACAGAAGAAATTCACGTTTCAGGTCATGCTTGTCAAGAAGAGTTAAAATTAATGCATACCTTGATTCGTCCTAAATATTTCATGCCAGTACATGGTGAATATAGACATTTAAAACAACATGCACAACTTGCAGAAAAATTGGGAATGGATCCAGAAAGAATATTTATTGGAGAAACTGGACAGATATTAGAAGTATCACCAAGTGAATGTAAACTAGCTGGAAGAGTACAAACAGGAGCTATAATGGTAGATGGACTCGGAGTAGGAGACGTTGGTAACATTGTACTTAGAGACAGAAAACATTTAGCAGAAGAGGGTATTCTTACTGTAGTAGTTACTATAGAAAGAGAAACTTATAGTATACTTGCAGGACCAGACATAATAACTAGAGGTTTTGTGTATATGAAAGAGTCTAATGAGCTTATTAACGAAGCTAGGGACATTGTGAGAAAAGAGCTTGAGCAATGTTTAGATAATAAAGTTAAAGAATGGGCAGTAATAAAAACTTGTATAAGAAACTCACTATCTCAATTTTTATATGTAAAAACGAAGAGAAGACCTATAATTATACCAATAATAATGGAAATATAACAAAAAGCATGTATCGTTGTGATACATGCTTTTTTATGCTTTTGGTGCCAGCCATGTGGAAAGTGGTAGATGCACTTGTTTATAATGACTCCATTAATAGACAATTAAACTGAATATAAACCTCTTTACATTAAATATTCATCTAAATTAAAGTTAAACACCGCAATTATTACATAAATTATTGCAATTTAGTGTAAATTTATGTACAATAAACCTACAAGAACAAAAATAATTCTGAAAGGCTGGGTGTGTATGGATAAATTAACTCTTGATAATATTACAACAGAAGATCTAAAAGATCGCATAAATAATTTAAGAGATGTTCTAAATGAAATATGCTGTACAGACTTAGGCAACCAGGTTGAAGAAGAAAAACTGGATATCAGTAGGCAATTGGATTTATTAATCGTTGACTATATGAACAAAATATTATAGTTACAGGTTATGCGAGTTAGTATATGCATATATACAAAAACATTGTATAATATAATTAGGAACTTAAAGACGGTGCAATAAGATTAAAAATCTCTATGCCTAAGAGATATAGGGGGTGCTTCTATGGAAATTTTACAAATAGTTAAAGAGAGACTGTCATTGTTTAAAAATATATATGAT
>JANZQE010000372.1:0-3338 GCA_038040705.1 Clostridium sp.
AAAGATGCTACATCATCTTTCTCTTCTTCATAAAATTCTATAAAATTGTTGCGTTCTTCTTTAAATCTATTATAAAAAGGTAAATATGCATATCTTTGACCATTGGGTGGCTCATATATTTTCCCTTCGTAAAAAAAATATTCACCCTCATTGCAAAGTTCCGTAGGCATTTGATCCTTTTGACGAAGTATAAATTTATTGTTTTCTCTATTGATTGCGAATTCTAAAGGCATATCCTCTTGTGCTATTTTTACATCATTAAACACTTGGTCCTTTATTACTGCGGTTATAGCTCTATTGTTTAAATTTTTAAATAATCTTTTAACCATGCTTTCTGTAAAATAAGCTTTTTTGCCAGAGAGGAACTTTACTGAACTTTTATAGCCTCTATCTGTAGTAGCGGACACTTCGTCTAGTTCACTTGCTTCTTTAAAAAGCTCTATGATATTTAAATCCTCTTCTTTAAATAAGTGTAAATACGGATTATAAGTAAAATTTTTGCCGAATTCCATAGTCTCAATACCTGTGTTGTAGCAAGCAAAAAATTGTTTAATGTTTCTCACTACATAAAGTTTATCCTCGCCAATTTTAAGCTCCACAAAAGCTTTCCTATTACTGTTATTAGAATCATAATAATACTTTATATCTAAATTTAGGTATTGTTTTGCCACTTTAGTGGTACTTATATTTTCAATTATTTGCTTAATTAAACTAGTTGTTTTAGCAATGTTCTGTGCTTTAATAATTTGCTCTTTTTCATTTAAATACTTTAAACATGTGGCCACTATATGTTTACACATAGATTTTTCACCAAAATAACTATATGAATTACTACATTCACACTTACAACTTATAAAAGAATTAATATTATTAAAACTTGTCTCTACTTGATACAGTGTTAAATTTGAAGACTCTACATTTGCAGTTATGTTGGTTTCTTTATAATTGTCTTGTTCTTTAATTTCTATATTAATATCTACAACCTTATTATTTAAATAATCGTAAGTTCCAAGTTTATAAGATTCTTTATTTGTGTATTCTCGTATAATTTTTTCATTAATATCAATCAAAAGTTCCACCCCATCAATTTTTTCTACTCAGTTGTATAATATAATTATTAACATGCGTTACCATTATATATTATAAGATGATAAATTTAAAAATACAATTAAAAAGCACACTTAAAATATTAAATAAGTGCGCTTAAAATATTAGTATTTTTGAACATTAATAGCTTGGGGTCCTTTAGGTGCATCTACTACGTCAAATTGTACTTGTTCACCCTCATGCAAATCCTTTTTGGGTCCTTGTTCTTTTATTGCTAGATGGTGAACAAATACATCTTCGCCCTCTTGTGCGGATATGAATCCATATCCCCGCTCAGCATCATACCACTTTACTATACCTGTTATCATATATTTCCCTCCCTGTCAGTCTCTGAAATGAAAATAATTCAAAGTTTTAATATAGTATTAGCTATTAATGATTAACTAATACTTTAAATATACATATTCAAAAAAATTGTGGAGTAATATTTTATAATAATACTATTGTTGTATATCTAATTAAAAAAAATAAGGAGTAACATTGCTTTTGCAATATTAATCCTTATTTTTATTATATATATATTACCTAACTTTACTTGGAGTCTCTCCAACAAATCCAATTCCTATTTTCTCTATTTGTACAACATCATAGCCTGCCTCTTCAATAGCCGCTTTAATAACTTCATCCGTAATATTATCACTTATTTCGGCAGTAGCAAGCTTTTTATCAAGATTTACAACCACGTCTTTTGCTCCTATCTGTATTAGCACCTCTGTAACGCGATTTACACAATGTACGCAACTTATACCATCAACTAATATTTTCGTTTTCATTTTTATTCCCCCTTCGAATTTAAAGCAACTCATAGATTCGCTGTAATTTAATTCACCTATCATCATTATATCTTAATATATGAATATAGTGATACATACTTTTATTAAAATAAAAAACTTCAGTAGAATTTAATTTCAATTTTCATTCTACTGAAGTAAATATATATTATATTATTTTTTAATTGCCATATCAGATATTGTATTTACAGGACATATTGTACACCAGAATCTAGGCCAATACATAAAACCAAGAATCATTCCTATGACAGTAGTTGTAAACATCATAGAATAAACTCTAAAGGATAAGTGTACTGCCCAATTTGGTATAGAACTTATGTTTAAAAGCTGAGGCATGTTCCATGGAAGTTGAAATGCAATCATAAATCTCACTTTTTCCATAGCATCTATTCTACCCCTTAATACCATTAAAGTTGACATAAGAAGAATAATTAAGTTGAAACTAAAATAAATTAAGAAAAACCATTTTGCATCTCCATTTGTTAGCCATTTAGGTGGCTTACATTTTAAAGACTTATCTTTAAATAATACAGTAAACAAGTTTGCTCTCGGACAATAACTATGACACCAGGTCTTCTTACCGTCCTTTGCTAGTAATACAAATGGAATAATCATGCATGTAAACCCTAACCATGCAAAAATAATATTAAAAAATCCGAGAGCAAAAAATAGTATGGTTAATATATATAAGTTGTTTGTCCATTTTTTATTCATATTAAATATCCTTTCACCTAAACAAACTTAGAAGATCTTTGAATTTTATTGTTTTTTTATAAACGCGTAAACCATACCTTTTTCTTTTCTTACCTCTAATAATTCATTGTTTGTTTTAGTACACCAAGCTTTAATGTCTTCATAAAAACCAGGATCAGAAGCTGTTACTTTAAGTATTTGACCTTCATTTAAATCGTCAATACCAGCTTTTACTTGAATTAATGGACCAGGACAACATAAACCACAAGCATCTACAGCTTTATCATAATTAGAGGTTTCATTATCTAAAGATTGTTTTACAACTTGAGTATCAGGATCTACAGACTGTCTTTTTGCTCCATCAAAAGCCCTTACTTTATCTGGCTTTATATTTGAATTTAGAGCTGATTTATATCCGCCAGTTAAGTTTTTAACCTTGAAGCCATTTTGAGATAAAATTCTAGCAGCTATATATCCTCTAATACCTACTTGACAGTATTCAAGAATTTCTTTATTTTTATCAAGTTCGTTCATTCTTTCTCTTAACTCATCTACAGGAATATTTATAGCACCTTCAAGATGTCCATTTTCAAATTCAATGTCAGTACGTACATCTAAAAGTACAGTATTTGTTTTATCGTAGGCTAAGAACTCATCTGTAGTTATTACATCAGTTATTCCTTTTAACACATTTTCAGCCAAAAAACCTGCCATATTTACTGGATCTTTAGCTGATGAGAAAGGAGG
>JANZQE010000373.1:0-6988 GCA_038040705.1 Clostridium sp.
AGGATTTGCACCACTTTGTTGTGCACTCTTCTTACCAGGGCGCATTGACAAACAATTTGCGTTATATGCTATTATAGCAGGTCCACTTTTCGTATTAATAGGAAAATTTGTTTTACCAAAATATATCGACCCTTTATTTCTGGGTGTTGGAATTTCAATACTAACAATGATTATAGGTTATTTTGTAAACGAAAAAAAGGCTGCTATGCAAAGTAGAGAAGCATAATAAAACGTTAAACAAGCTAATGAATTGCATGATAGAATTTTCACATGGTTGTAGAAACAGATGTATTATCTCCAGCAAAAACGTTAAAAATGGGAAAAGCTCTTAATACAAATTTATATACAGAACCTATATTTATCTTCATTTGCAAAAGAAGACTCCGTTCTCTGTAGACGGGGATGAATTTTGTAGCTAAATTATTTTAATATAGTTTAATATCATGGCTGCAACTATCGTATAATATAATAAAGAGTATTTAATAAAGGTGGTGAATATTTTGAGAATGGAGACCAATTCTTCTACGAGAATATATAAAGATAAACTCAGCGTTGAAAATCTTAATAACTTACTAAATATATTATATGTAGGTAATGAGGCGAAATTTAAGACTTATTCTATTTTAGCTTATAACCATGATGAAAGCCTTACCCAAAGTATTCATTTAA
This sequence comes from Clostridium sp., assembly GCA_038040705.1. Classification (GTDB taxonomy): domain Bacteria; phylum Bacillota; class Clostridia; order Clostridiales; family Clostridiaceae; genus Clostridium_AD. The sequence continues at coordinate 670 of JANZQE010000373.1, forward strand.
CTATAAAAAATATGTTTAATCTCAATACTTATTATACGAATTATGCTGTTAGCGAAGCTAAATGGAATAAGGCTTCGAACACAGAACTTAATAAAATATATATCGACGATTTGAAGCAGAATATTCGTCATAGAGAAAAATTCGTTAAGGATTTAGTTAATAAAATTAAGTTTTGGAATAAAATTCACGGACATATTATCGATATTTCCAAAGCTATTAAATACGATAATAATTTACCCAAACTTAAATATTATAGACCTTATTATTTTTATATGGAAAATAATAAGGTTTTTGTTGAGGCTAATTATAAAAACAAATCCATTATATACAACATGTATGATTTTGAACATACTCTTGTAACTAAAAAAATTAGTAGGTTAACTAATAAGTTAAATATGATTAAACGCGGTATTAGTTATCGAAAGCAAAAACTAGAAAAGCTTAACAATAACATAGTCAAATCTTGTTTTGGTACTAAGAAACTTTTTAAAGCTCAATATACATCATATAACGAGCATTTTGCGTGGAAAGAAGCCTTCTATAAGGCTAGACATAGAAATATAGAACTTCAAGGTCTAAAGACTGTAACGCAGGGTAATGCCTGCGTTAAATATGATTATGAAGCGAATATATTAAGTATTCAGTTGCCTTATGAAAATAAAGTAGGTGTATATCATAGCTCACAATGGTTCGAGATAGATGAGGTTGATTTCCCTTATCATAAACAAGATTTAGTTGAGGCTCTAAATACTAAAAATTCCCCAGTTTCTTGGAGAATCGAGGACAAGGGAGACTATTTTCTATTTAAACCATCTTATAAGTTGTTTAAAGATGAAATTCAAATTAATTATTCTAAATCGAGTGGAGTTATAGGCTATGATATAAATTATAATCATATTGCCTGGAGTGAAACCGATGGAATTGGAAATCTTATAGACTTTGGAACTTTACATTTTAATATAGAACATAAAACCTCTGGACAGATTTCTAAGATTTTAGAAAAATGTGCTTGCGAGCTTGTTAAAATAGCTAAAGATAAGAATAAACCACTTGCTGGTGAAGATATCAAAAATATCAGTAAAACTAGATTAACCTATGGTAATGCTAAAAGAAATTTTAGAATAAGCTTATTTGCACACAGAAAAATCATAGCAGATATTAGCTCTAGAGCTTTTAAAGAAAATCTTGAAGTGTTTTATGTAAACCCAGCTTACACTAGTCAGATGGGTAAAATAAAATATATGAAAGCCAAAGGTATATCAGTTCATGTTTCTGCATCATATTGTATAGCTCGGAGAGCTTTGGGATATAAGGAGAGAATACCTTTAGTTTATAAAAAAATTACAAGCAATTGGAGTGTGTTATCCAAAGGATTAAAGACATTAAAAACGCATTTTCTATATGATGTCCCTATAGCTTCTAAGCATATAGATTTGAAGGATTTCGTTAAAGATATTATAGATAGTAACTATGTTAATGTAAAAGAAAGACCAGTTATAAACTTTAGTTTTAATTGATTTTAATATAAATAAAAAAAATCACCTCATAGCTTATAATTACCTTAAAATCTAAGGCTGCTACACAGTGAAGGCACTTACGTAATAGGGGCGCATTGGTTATAAGCTACACTAGGAAACAGTTATACTTATAGCTTATCGAAAGATTAGCTTGTTTAGACTACTAAACAAGCTCTATGTTATAAAGGTTCTGTATCTTACAGTTCTTAGTTCAATGAGAACTGGACTGCTTTTAGCAGTTTACAATCGCCCACTTCTATAAGTGGTGCGTATGTTGAATAAAGAAGCTAGTTATTTAATTAAGGAACTTATAAAATATTCGCCGCCAGAAATGGAAGGATTGATGAAAGTTAATAGCGAACTTGCTGAGCAGAACTTTATGAGACATATTAGTTGGAGTGAAGAACATGACTTATCAAATTGTAAGCAAGCTATATTAGCCTATGATGGTGCAGTGTATAAGGGGATAAGTTCGGGAGGTTTAAATGAAAAGCAATTAACTTTTGCAAACGATCATTTTATAATATTATCAGGTTTGTATGGAGCACTTAGACCACTTGACCTAATTAAGCCTTATAGGTTAGAGATGGGTACTAAACTGAAAAATAGACGAGGTAATAATTTATATAGCTTTTGGGAACGTAAGATTACCAGCCATCTTAAAAGTGAATTTAAAAGGCAACCTGATAACATACTAATAGATTTAGCATCAAAGGAATATTCCTGTGTTATAAATATGAGTAAAATCAATGTAAAGGTAATAACACCAGTATTTAAGGATTATAAAAATGGAACTCACAAGGCCATTACTATGTACACAAAGCGTGCAAGAGGGCTTATGAGTCGATTTATAATTGAGAATAATATTATTTCACCAAGTTCACTTAAGGAATTTAATGAAGAGAGATATAGTTATAACGAATATCTTTCAACTGATTTAAAATGGGTTTTCACTAGATGAAATGTAGGTTTTTTATTATAATTGTTTTTCCACTATAATACTTCTACCTAAATTAGGAACGTCTACTTGCTTAACATATAGATATCCTAATGCATAGTAAAAGTCCTGCGATGTCAGACTAGAATGTATTTGTATTGTTTTCACGGAATTTTTATTAGCTGTAGCTTCTATAAAAGATATTAGTTTTCTCCCTACTCCATGTCTATGATAATCTATATTTACAAAAACTGTACAAATAATATTCTTATCTAGACTTGCAGTTCCAATTATATTACCATTTAATTCGGCCACATATATGTCGCGTTCTTTAGCCATTTCTATAATGTGATTAGGTGTGTATAGATTACACATGCTATTAATAATATCTTCGGGATAGTCTTTACTATTTACTTCTACTAAGTTTTTTTTTATTATTGCGCAAACTTCTAAACTGTCCATACTCTTGAATTCTCTAATAATAATATTTTTAGCGTCCATTATTTACACCTCATTCGTTTTCTTTATTAAGCTTGCTAAGATAGCGATAGATACTAGGTTCAGAGCAGTGAAGTTGTTTTGCCACTTCACTCACAGCTCCTTTGAGCATGAAAATGCCTTTTCTATTTAATATACTAATAACACTTAGCCTATCACTTTGAGCCAATCGATCAATAGAAATATCATTATCAACTAACACTTTATTTAAAACAGTCTCTGTTGATTCAGAAATAGATCCGGAAAATGTCTCAACTTCATCATTTACAAGAGAACCGACAGATTCATATGTGCACTGCTTCTCTATTAATGCGTCAGGGTGACAAAGTTTTAATATTTGATTACTTAGATTTACAAACTTTCTATCGTCAAAGTTAATACATAACATTCCTACAAGTTCCTCATTTTGATCCTTAATAAACAGGGTTGAGCATCTTAATATGCTTTGATCTTTAGAAATACCATGATAGTTGGCTTTGTAGTTGGTATGTTTATAAATCTTATCTGAGAGCATATTTAATCCGAAATTAGTCAGGGGAGAACCTATGCTTCGTCCGCTTATATAGCCATTGGCGATAGCAACTACGGAATTGCCATCTCCGATATCGTGCAATGCAACTTCGTAATCTGGACCTAATGATTTTCCTAAAAATTCTACAAGAATGCTATATTGACTTAGCATAATATCATTCATTTTTTCACCTACTCTTATATATTTACAATTCATAATATATATTATCACAACGATAATAAAAAAGCTATGAAATTTCGTAACATTGTAATAATTTATTATCAAGTTAATAACAAATAATCATTTATTATTTGACGAATTATTATTTAAACCATTACATTTACAATTATGCTGATTATGATATATATTTAAGTAAAAAGAATCAAATCTATTGACTATAAATTATTATCATGATAATATTATATTAATGAAAATGTTAATTTTATGTTGTTAAACTAAAAAAATACATGGAGGTCTTTGATATGGGAGTTAAATATATACCTGAACCGTTTAGAATTAAAATGGTAGAGACAATTAAGATGCTTACACGTGAGGAAAGAAAACAAAAAATTGCTGAAGCAAAATATAATATGTTTAACCTTAGGGGTGAAGATGTTTATATTGACTTATTAACAGATAGTGGAACAAATGCAATGAGTCAAGAACAATGGGCAGGCATCATTAGAGGTGACGAAGCATATGCAGGTGGAAGAAGTTACTTTAAACTTATAGAGGCAGCGCAAGATATCTTCGGTTACAAATACATCCAGCCAGTTCATCAAGGGCGTGCAGCAGAGAAGGTTATGTTTGGAATATTATTAGAAAAAGGTAAAATATCTATCTCAAATACTCACTTCGATACAACAAGAGCGCACGTAGAAGCAACAGGTGCAAGAGCGGTTGATTGCGTTGTTGAGGAGGCAAAGGATCCAGCAAAAAGAGCCCCTTTTAAAGGGAATATGGATGTTAAAAAATTAGAAAATTTAATTAATGAGTATGGTTCTGATAAGGTTGGACTTGTTGTTATGACAGTAACAAATAACTCAGCGGGCGGTCAGCCAGTATCTGTACAAAACGTAAGAGAGACAGCTGCAGTTTGTAAAAAATATGGAATCAAGTTTTGTATTGATGCAGCACGTTATGCGGAAAATGCTCACTTTGTAAAGCAAAGAGAAGAAGGGTATTCGGATACACCAATCAAAGAAATTGTAAAAGAAATGTTTGGTTATGCAGATATGTTTACAATGAGTGCTAAGAAAGACACAATTGTAAATATGGGTGGGTTAATTGGTATCAAAGATGATAATGATTTATTCCAAAGTTGTAAAGAACGTACAATTTTATTCGAAGGTTTCATTACTTATGGTGGTCTTTCCGGTCGTGATCTTGAGAGTTTAGCAATTGGTCTTTATGAGGGGCTTGACGAAGATTACTTGAAATATCGTATAGGACAAATGGAATACCTTGCAGGAAGACTTGATGAGGCGGGTGTTACATATCAATCACCAGTTGGAGGACATGGCGTATTTGTAGATGCAAAAGCGCTTCTACCCCAAATTCCATATTACGAATTCCCAGCTCAAGCTCTTGCAATTGAACTTTATATAGAAGCCGGAATTCGTGCATGCGATATTGGTTCTTATATGATGGGAAATGATCCTGATACAGGAAAGCAAATAGAGTCAGAATTTGAGTTTACACGATTTGCAATACCACGTCGTGTTTATACGCAATCACATGTTGATATTATGGCAGATGCATTAATAGCGATAAAAGAAAGAGCAAGTGAAATAAAGGGTTATAGAATTACATGGGAGCCTTTAGTTCTTAGGCACTTTCAAGCAAGTCTTGAACCAATAGAAAAATAAAAGAATAAATCTGTTTTAGATAAAAATGCCACTTTTAATTTAAGGTGGCATTTTTTTAATCTAGTGGACAACTTCTAGTTAATATTGTATTATTAAAGAATAAGCACCATATATTAGGGGGCAAGTTTTATGATAATGCAATTTAAAAATAAGATTAATGAGCTATTGATTGAACTCGAGAGTAAGAATCCAAGTAATGAAAAAGTTTTAATTGGTTTGGATGGTTTTGTTGATAAAATCGTTCATGTGGTAGGAAAAAGAAAAAGTGTAACAGAATTTGATAGAATAAAAACCATTAAAGAATTTGGGGAAAGAATAGTAAAAGCTGCTGGACTTAGTACTAATTTTGAAATGGTGGTACTTCAGGAAAAACTTGGTGGTAACGGCCCAATATTAAGCAATGCATTCTTAACCTATGGACTGGGATTAACTTATATTGGAGCACTTGGGTATCCTCAAATAGACGATGTCTTTCAATATATGAATGAAAATGGAAAGGTTTATTCGATAGCGAGTCCAGGAACTACTGATGCTCTTGAATTTGACGATGGAAAACTAATGATTGGTAAACTTGAATCTCTTAATGATGTCAACTTTGAAAATATAAAAAAAATCATTGGAATACCTAAGCTTACAGAACTTATAAATGATTCAAACCTTTTTGGACTCGAAAACTGGACTATGCTTCCACATATGAGTAGTATATGGAGTGGCATAATAGAAGAGGTTCTCCCTCATATTGATAATAGTAAAGGAAAAAGATTCATATTCTTTGATTTGGCGGATCCAGAGAAAAGGACTAATGAAGATATTATTGAAGCGCTTGCGCTTATACAAAAGTTTAGTAAATACTTCAATGTAATACTTGGACTTAATTTAAAAGAAGCTGTTGAAATAGCTGAAGTTTTAGAAGTAAATGGATATAAGTGTGATAATAGCGATGAAATTAAATTAAAAGAACTAACAGAGCAAATATCAAGTGAAATAG
>JANZQE010000374.1:0-4659 GCA_038040705.1 Clostridium sp.
TAAAAACCGGAGCACAGCTTATAACTTATGGCGCGCCAGTGCTTCCAGGAGCAATGTTTTTATTAGCTTATAAGGGTGAAATTCCAATACTCGGACTTCCAGGATGCGTAATGTATAGTAGAACAACTATCTTTGATTTGGTTCTACCAAGGATTCTTACAAATGAGAAATTGAGCTTTGCTGATATTGCAGCCTATGGACACGGTGGACTCTGCAACGAGTGTGAAGAGTGTAAATACCCTGATTGTGCATTTGGAAAGGGAGTTTAAAATAATAGAAGTGCCAATTTATAAAATCGTACATCCTAATGGATGTACGATTTTATAAATAGTGGATTAATTTAGTATGGTTATCTCCAATTTTTGTAACAAATGCAACTTTATAAGCGAGGTAAAGCATATAAACTGCACCAAATATGCCTACAAATACATAAGATAAAAAAGGAATTAGATTAACCATGTATAGTCCCCCTTGAAAGTAAGGTATAATATATATTATAGACGTTATAAGAATGAAATAATATAGAAGGGAAGATGAAAATGCGTAAAAAGAACATAATTATTGGATCACTGTTTACTGTAGGGGTGATAGCAGCCTTGGAACTATATAAAAACAATTTAAAAACTAACGATTCTAATTTCTATAAATCAGAGCTAGTGCACAGGGAAACTATGTCAATTGACACGCAGGAGAGGATGTTTTATACAAAGCCTGAAAAAAAACCACTAGACGTGTGTATAAAGGTGTACAAAGAAATAAGAATATTAGAATTATATGGAGATGATATTCTAATAGGTAGATTTAGAATTGCATTAGGGTCAGCGCCTATTGGAGATAAAGAAAAAGAAGGCGATAAGAAAACCCCTGAAGGTAAATATTATATTTGCACAAGAAATGATAAAAGTAAGTATACTCTCTTCTTAGGACTCAGTTATCCTAATGTGGAAGATGCGAGTAGAGGACTTGAAAATGCTTTGATTAGTGATTCAGAATTTAAAGAGGTGCAATCTAACATTCATAGTGGAAAAAGACCAGCTTGGGGCACTTCATTAGGTGGGGAATTGGGCATACATGGCGGAGAGACCAACAATGATTGGACCTCTGGATGCATAGCGGTATCAGATGATGATATTAGAATTATTTGGGAATATACTAAAATGAATACTCCGGTGGAAATTTATAAATAGTTATAAATAGGCTGCCTTAGAATAGAAATTATTTTCTGTTCTAAGGCAGCCTATTTTTATTTTTTGGATAGGTGATTTTTTTACATATTTATAAATATGATATTGTTGATAGTAAAAAAAAGAAGGAGGGTTTTCTATGAATCTAGATTTTCAAAGGGTTTTGCACAAAGCGGAGGAATACAAAGGGGACATGTCAAGGTTTCTGCGCGACATGATTGCTATTCCTAGTGAAAGCTGCCATGAAAGGGAAGTTGTTGCGAGAATAAAAGAGGAAATGGAGAAAGCTAACTTTGATAATATAGAAATAGATAAGATGGGTAACATAATAGGGACTATAGGGCATGGTAAACATGTTATAGCTATGGATGCACATATAGATACAATAGGCATAGAAGATGAAAATTTGTGGCAGTATGACCCATATAAGGGATATGAGGATGAGGATGTGATCATAGGAAGAGGAGGAAGTGAACAAAAGGGCGGAATGGCTTCTATGGTTTATGCTGGGAAGATCATTAAGGATTTAGAATTAGAAGATGATTATACTCTGGTTATTACAGGTACTGTACAAAAAGAGGAATGCGCAGGACTTTGTTGGCAGTATATTATAAATGAAGATAAGATTCAGCCGGAATTTGTCGTGATTACAGAACCTACCTCCTGCAATATATACAGGGGTCATAAAGGAAAAATGGATATAAAAGTAATTTCTAAAAAAATGGACCCTATTTTGAATGATTTAAGAAGTCTTAATGAAAATCTGAAATATGATGAGTTTTTAGGAAAAGGGACCTTAACTGTTTCTGAGATGTCATTTAGTACTTCTTCAGATTGTAATGAAAAGGACAATTGGATAATTTCAATTGATAGAGTATTAACTATTGGTGAGACTCATAAAGATGCCTTAGATCAAATTAGGAATCTTCCATCGGTAAAAGAACTTAAAGCGCAGGTCTACATTTGTGATTATGAAAAACCTTCTTATAAAGGAGTTGTTTATCCAACAGCTACTTACTCTGAAGCATGGGTAATAGAAGAGGACAATAGAGTTTGCAAAACTTTAATAGAGGGATATAAATCTTTGTTTAATAAAGATCCTCTATTTGATAAATGGACATTTTCTACAAATGGAGCTTCTATAATGGGGAGATATGATATACCTTGTATTGGATTTGGGCCAGGGCATGAGGCGGAGTCATATTCTCCAAATGAAAGAACTTGGAAAAGTGAATTAGTAAAGGCGGCAGCTATGTATGCAGTTATTCCTAGTTTATATGTAGATAGAACTATAAAAATAATTTAGTACTCCCATCTCTCATAAAACCTTATAGACAAAAAAATAAAAAAACCACTAAATAGTTAGACTATTTAGTGGTTAAAATATTTCTTAGATAACAGAAATATTTTCAGCTTGAGGGCCCTTAGGTCCTTTAACTATATCAAAAGAAACTTTTTGTCCTTCATCAAGGGATTTGTAACCATCTGAATTTATTTGAGAGAAATGTGCGAAAACATCTACTCCGTCTTCTCCTGTAATAAAACCAAACCCTTTTTCTCCATTAAACCATTTAACTGTACCGTTCATAATGTATACCTCCGAAATTTTATTTCTTAAATGCTTTGTAATAGCCACTAAATAAAATTTCGATATAAAATACTATATTTAAAAGTACTAATTGAAATATATCTGTGCTGCATTACTTACTATTCATTTAAGTCAATTCCTATACTACCATACTTGATTTCAAAAAGCAAGACATATTGAACATGAAATTTTATATGTGCTATACTATTGCCTTTATTTAGGAGAAATATTATTATATAATTTCTACAAATGGTGCTGCTATCATGTGGAGATATGATAGCCCATGTATTGGATTTGGACCAGGTCATGAGGCAGGGCTAGGTGGTAACTTTTTATATAATTCACAAAAAATAAAAAAACCATTAAATAGTTTCCTATTTAATGGTTTAATATTAGTTCAAATTAAAGAACTGTAACATTTTCAGCTTGAGGGCCTTTAGGTCCTTTTACTATATCAAAAGAAACTTTTTGTCCTTCATCAAGTGATTTGTAACCATCTGAATTTATTTGAGAGAAATGTACAAAAACATCTACTCCGTCTTCTCCTGTAATAAAACCAAATCCCTTTTCTCCATTAAACCATTTAACTGTACCATTCATAATGTAATACCTCCGAAATTTTATTTCTTAAATGTTTGTAATAGTTCACTAAATAAAATTTCGATATTAAAATACTAAATTTAAAAAGTACTAATTGAAATATATCTGTGCTGCATTAATTACTAGTCATCTAAGTCAATTACTATACTACCACATTTGATTTCAAAAATCAAGGTATATTAAACATGATATTTTTATATGTGATATATTATTACCTTTATTTAGAATAAGTTTCTTGATATTCTAATGAAAAATTTCTAATTTGATTATTTTTTGGAATTTTCAAATAACTAGGCTTTCATATGATATACTGAATTGTATAATTAACTATATTTACAAAAACGCATAAAAGGAGACTTGAAATGATATCTAATAAAATGAAAAATTTAGTTGCTAATAGTTCTATTATAAGGGCTATGTTTGAAGAAGGTAAACGATTATCTAAAATTTACGGAGAAGAAAATGTTTTTGATTACAGCTTGGGTAATCCAAATGTTGAACCACCTGAGAATATTAAAAATGAAATTAATAAAATATTAAATGAGACAGCTCCGAAGCTTATACATGGCTATATGAATAATTCTGGCTATGAAGATGTCAGATCTAAAATAGCCCAGTTTTTAAATAAGAAACATAATGTAGCTATTGATTGCAATAATATAGTTATGACATGTGGAGCAGCAGGTGGACTTAATATATTGTTAAAAACGTTACTTAATCCAGAGGATGAAGTTATTGTTTTTGCACCTTTTTTTGGAGAATACAGAAACTATGTAAATAATTTTGACGGTAAACTTGTAATAGTTCCTACAAATATTGATACCTTTGAACCTGATATGCAAGTACTAGAAGATAAAATAAACAGCAAAACAAAAGCAATTATTATAAACTCTCCAAATAATCCAACAGGTATTGTTTATTCGGAAAAGGTTTTACAGGATTTAGCAAAACTACTTTGTGAAAAAGAAAAGGAACTAGGTACAAGCATATATCTAATATCTGATGAACCATATAGAGAAATAGTTTATGACAATGTGGTCGTTCCATATATATTAAAATATTATAAAAATTCATTTATTGGGTATTCATATAGTAAATCATTATCACTACCCGGTGAGAGAATAGGATATGTTGTTGCAAATACAAATATGGACTCATTTGAAGAGATAATGGGATCATTAAATGTAGCCAATAGAATTTTAGGCTTTGTAAACGCACCATCACTATTCCAAAGGGTTATTGCAAATTGCCTAGAGGCTGAAGTTGATGTAAGTATATATAAAAGGA
>JANZQE010000375.1:0-4224 GCA_038040705.1 Clostridium sp.
AAAGGTAAAGAGGTATTAGTATTTATAGTTGAGGAAGATAAATCATCATTTCCATTTAAATATAGATACGATATGGTTAAAGAAGGTGTTTCTCATCTTCCTAATGTGAAGGTAATAAAAGGCGGGGAATACATAATTTCAGAGGCTACTTTCCCATCCTACTTTTTAAGAAAGGCAGATGAAAGACTAGTGGCATATACCACACTTGATGCAACGGTTTTTGGAAGATATTTTTGTGAGGCGTTAAATATAACAAAAAGATTTATAGGAGAGGAGCCTTATTGCAAAGTTACAAATGCGTATAATGATGCTTTAAAGCAAATACTACCTACCTACGGCGTTGAAGTTGTGGAAGTTAAAAGAAAAGCTCTAATGGGCGATATTATAAGTGCTTCAAAGGTTAGAAAATTAATCAAAGAAGATAAAATATCAGAAATTGAAAATATAGTTCCTAGTTCGACGTGGAAATTTTTAAATACTAAAGCAGGAAAGGAGATAATGGGGGAAATAAGATCTAGCGATTCTCCACATTAATATGATATGTATACAGCAGAAGATATATTTTTAGAAAGAGAAAGAAGAATTGAACACCAAGATAAATTACGGGAGCAATTTAAAATACCTCTACTTGTTATTAGGGTTAACTATCCAGGGTTAAACAAAGATAACCGCTTTACGCAAGGTATAATAGAAGTTATAGAAAGTGTAATTTGTGAAGCGTTTTTAGGGTCTATTCATAATAAAGTGAACACCACAACGGCAGAGGGCCCTACCGTGATTATGTCTATAAATAAAAGTGCGAAAGATATTAAATTAATTACACTAGATATAGAAGAAAAGCACCTTTTAGGAAGATGCGTAGATATAGATGTATATGACAGGACGGGAACAGGAATTAGCCGTAACGATTTTGGTTTGGGTATGAGAAAATGCTTCTTATGCGCTGACATAGCTCATAATTGTGTGAGAAGTGAAAAGCACAGCAAAAAAGAAGTGGAAGAATTTATTAAAATAAGATATACAGAATATATGGAGAAAGCTTATGAAAAATAAATATTTAATATCAAGGGAAGCTTTTGCTATAGCAGAGTATGCAATAGAGGCTATGCTATATGAAGTTGCTGCATATCCATCACCAGGTCTAGTATCCTCTATATCAAAAGGAGCTCACAGTGATATGGATCACTACTGCTTTATTAAAAGCACCTCTATTCTAAGTAAGTATATGGTTTTATTTGCTGAGGAGGGCTACTCATCGAAAACTCCAAAAGAGATATTTGCGGCTATTAGAAATATAGGAATAGAGGCGGAAAATGAAATGTTTAAAGGTACGAAGGGTGTAAACACTCATAAAGGTATGATTTTCCTTTTGGGTATAAGTTGCGCTGCGGTGACCAAAGCTGTCTATGAAAAGAATAATTTCAGCGAAATACAAGGGATAATAAAAGAAATGACTAGAGGGCTTGTCCAAAATGAACTACTCTACATGAATAAAGATAAAGTGACAAGCTATGGAGAGAAATTATTCGTAAAATATAAGGTAGAAGGAATAAGGGGTCAAGTAGAAAGAGGAATTCCCCTAGTTTTTGACTATGCTACTCGGGTGTATAAAGAAAATAAATCTATGAATTTAAATGATAGGTTAATTCACACGCTTATATGTATTATGCAACATTGTGAGGATTCTAATGTTCTTCACAGACATTCAATGGAAACACTAAAAGAAGTACAACAAAAGGCAACATACATAATTTCAATAGGTGGAATGACCACAGAGATTGGGAAAGGCGCGATAGAGAATCTTGACAGTGAATTTATAAAACAAAATATAAGCCCAGGAGGATCAGCAGACCTCTTAGCTGTAACAGTGTTTTTTAATTCGATAGAGGAATATTTCAGTAATTGTCAACAATAGTGGACTATTTCTGTGGATGAATACATTTTGAAATTAAGATTGTGGATAACTTTAGAACCCAAAATCATCTATTAATCTATTAATCTATCAATTTTTAGTCAGTTAAAAAAGTATATATTACGTAAATTTCATTCGAACAAGCCTTAGTAATTCACAACTAATTTTAAGGGGAGGTGCGTAAAGAAAAGTGCATGTTTGAGCGTGAGCGAGTTTGCACTTTTTAGCATCTTTCATTAAAATTTGTTTAGAATTACTTGGCGAAGTGAGATGAAACTGTAGTAATATATACTTTTTTTTTCGTCACTATTAATCTTTAAAAACGTATATGAAGTAGAAAAAGAATATATTCAGGGGGGCAGGTAATGAAAGTACAGGAGGACTCGAATTTAATTCAAAGCATATTAGATGGAAATATTGATAGCTTTAATATATTAGTTAATAAATATGAAATCATAGTCTTAAGATTTATCTATAACATGATAAAGGATAAAGAAGCAGCAGAGGATATAACCCAAGAGGTGTTCATTACTATCTACAATAAACTCTATCTCTATGATAAAAACCATAAGTTTTTAAATTGGCTGCTTCAAGTTTCTAAAAACAAATGTATTGATTACATACGCAAATATAAAAGAGTGTACGAGTCAAATATAGAAGACATACCAAACGTTATATCAAAAGAGATGTCACCAGAACAGACAGCAGAATTTAAAGAAACCAAACAAAATATAGAAGCTTATTTGAATAGTTTATGTGAAATAGATAGGCAAATATTAATTATAAGGTATATGCAAAAATTAACATTTAATGATCTTGCTGAAATTTTAGAAATTACAGAATCTAATGCAAAACGCAGATATTATAGGAGTAGACAAAATTTCAAAACTTTCATTTCCCAGAAGGAAAAGGGGTGTAAACAATGAATTGTAATATATTTAGAAAGAGATTAGAAGACTATGTAATGGGCGATATTCCTAGTGAACTTAAAATTTCACTAGAAAATCACATGGATGGATGTGAGAGCTGCAGGGCAATATATGAAGAAGAAATCAGAATAGATGCATCGTTTAAGATGGCTTTATCCATAGAGGGTATTGAATTTAACAGCTCTAGGACTAGTATAATTAGTGCTATAGATAAAAACAGATACAGCAAGAGGACATCAAATAAAATTTTATATAATATTAAAAAGTATAAAAACAAGTATTTATCTTATGCGGTGGCAGTTATAGCTATGATAGTATTTATTCCAATGCTATTAAATAATTTTAATGAAGGATCATATAAGACAGAAGGTGTTTCTGAAAATAAAATGGCTATATATAAAGCAGAAGATAAAGCAAGTAATGAGGCAAGTACTGAAAATAGCACTCAGGATATTGCTATAGCGGATGAAAAACAAGAAGCAATAGCTGATAAAAAGAATTCTCCAATGGAATTTAAGAGTACCATAGTCGAAAGTAAGGAACTTCCAAGTTATGAGATAGTTTGGGCGAATTCTTTAAATGGGGAAAAATCTGCTGCTATAGATACAATGCCAGAAAAAGATGTGGATTTTGGAATTCATGTAATTTATGTTAAAGATATAAAAACAAATAAAATAGTTAAATATGAAGTTATTAAGGACACACAATCTACAATAAGAAATATACAATGGTGGGATAATGATCACCTAATAGTTGTGACAGGTTTCGCCTACGGCACCGTAAGTTATGGTTCAGACATATATAGTTTAGCAGTTGATACAGGGAAATTCTCTACATTATATCAAGTAAAAGATGAAAAACAACAAATAGTAGAAGAACAAAAAGTTAAGAATGATTTAATACTTCAGTTAATAATTTATGAGGATGATAACTATAGTATCTCTCATAAAGCTGTTGGCAAGATTAATATACTAGATCCTAAAAAATCAGCTGATATGCAGATTACAAATGAAAAATAAAGCTTCATCGCTTTTAACAGTTGAGAAAAGTATATATTACGTAAGTTTCGTTTGAGCAAGCGCTAGTAATTCTTAATTAATTTAGTGAAAGATGCGTTAAGAAAAGTACATGTCTGAGCACACAACAATTGAGAATTGTTGTGCCCCCATGAGGAATACTAAGGGGATAGCGAGTTTCCAATTCTTTAAACATCATAAAAGAGCCTATATTACGTAAAATGCATATGAACAAGCTTTAGTAATTCAAATCGGTTTAGAATTACTTAGCAAAGTGAATTGCATTTGTAGTAATACTTGCTTTTCTTAACCTCTTAGATCTTCAAGTAGTTTTGTTTTTTCTTTAGTGCCATTATCTACATCTTTA
>JANZQE010000376.1:0-3271 GCA_038040705.1 Clostridium sp.
TAACTTCACATTGGAGGGTTTCATCTATTGGTTGTGATTCGAAATCATTTTTTTTCTTTCCAAATTTAGCTACCGCTTCTTCTTGGAAAGCTACAATTTTTTTACATGATTCAAAAGCAAAGTCAATAGCACTTATCATTACATCTTCAGATATTTCGTCTCCACTAGCTTCTATCATTGTTACGTTGTCTTTTGTTGCACAAACTGTAAGAGACATAGAACTTGTGTTTCTCTCATCTTGTGTAGGACTTAATATGAAGTTACCATCAACGAGGCCCACTGAAACTGTTGCAACAGCATCAGTAAACGGTATACTTGATATGCATAATGCCATGGATGCTGCATTCATAGCAAGTATCTCAGGTGAATTATCTTGTTCAACTGATAGTACAGTACAAACAATTTGAACATCATTTTTATAGCCTTTTGGAAATAATGGTCTAAGTGGTCTATCAATACCTCTTGCTGTTAGAATTGCTCTTTCTGATGGTCTTGCTTCTCTTTTTATAAATCCACCAGGAATTTTACCAACGGCATAAAGTTTTTCTTCGTATTCTACACTTAGTGGGAAGAAATCAATACCTTCCCTTGGTTTCTCTGATGCATTTGCGTTAACCATAACTACAGTTTCGCCGTAGCTCACGAGTATTGCACAGTCTGATAACATTCCAATCTTACCATACTCAACTTTAAGGACTCTACCTGCTACAGTAGTTTCAATAATGTGATTCATGTATTTGCCTCCCTTGTATTTAAAGTAATATATTTAACTGATATATAAATTTTGCTAATCTAAAATGCACATTTTCTTACCAACATTTAAAATAATAGAGCGGCTAGGCCGCTCTAAATTATTTCCTTAATCCAAGTTCTAGAAGAAGTGCACGATATCTTTCAATATCTTGATTCTTTAAGTAACCTAACATTCCTTTTCTTTGCCCAACCATCATTAATAGGCCTCTTCTTGAGTGGTGATCTTTTTTATGAACCTTTAAGTGTTCGTTTAATTCCAAGATTCTTGCAGTAAGTAGTGCAATTTGCACCTCTGGAGAACCTGTATCTCCTTCATGTCTTGCGTGTTTTACCATTATTTCTTGTTTTTTAGCCTTTTCCATTTTATAACACCTCCGAATATTCTTCCCATATTCCAAGTAAACCGTTGGCGATTCGATTAACTTAGGATAAGGTTCATAACAATTATAACAAACTAAAATTAAATTGTAAATTATTTTTTGCATTTTAACGTTTATTTTTATATTTTTTGCTCAAAAGCATACTTTTTATCCATTGAGAGCTGTTCTTTTAACTTCTCAATGGTATTAAATTTAAATTCATCTCTTATTCTATTCACAAAATTAATCTTAACTACTTCACCATAAATTTGTTTATCAAAGCCCAAAATATGGGTTTCCACTGATAGCTTCCCACCTTCTACAGTAGGATTATACCCAATATTTGTAATAGCTTTGTGTAGGTTATTATTGTATTCAATTATAGTATAGTATACCCCGCCCTTAGGGATAATATATTTTTTATTATAATTTAAGTTTACAGTTGGAAATCCGATAGTTCTACCAAATTGTTTCCCCTTGATTACATCTCCAATAATAGAATGAGTTCTTCCTAAAAGCTCATTCGCTTTAGTAATATCGCCCTCAGTTATAAGATGACGTATTTTAGAACTACTTACAATTTCCTGATTAACACTAATGGCTTCAGCAACATATAGCGTATATCCAAGTATAGAACTATATGTTTCAAGCATTTCTACATCACCTAAATTTTTATATCCAAATCTATAATTAAAACCAACAACTATTCCCTTTACATTATAGAAATTTACCATATTCTTTATAAACTGTTCTGGAGTTGTCTTCATAAAACTCTTGTTAAAATTAAATAAATCAACAATATCTATACCAGTACTTCCCAGTAAATTTATTTTAGTATCATTATCCATTATTAGTTTTGGACAAATTTCTTTATTAATAACAGACAAAGGATGCTTTTCAAACGTACAAATCATGCTTTTAGCATAATTGGCTTTTGCTAGTTCAACGGTTTTATTTATAAGATGCATATGTCCTAAATGAAGCCCGTCGAAATTTCCTAAAGCAATGTATGTTGGGTATTTAAGTTTTGTTTTAAAATTATCTTTTATAACAATCATTCACAATATTCTCCTATATAAATGATTTTATTAGTCTAACACCATCATTGCTTTTATCAGCAATCCCAATAAAATCATTTTCATTATTATAAATACTATATGTGCTGTCCACTTTAAACTTACAAGTCAGTGCCTTATCCTTTACTACAACACCATTTAATAGGAATTTAATAAATCTATCCTCTACGGTTATTTTAGTATTGTTTTGAAAAATATTCTCTATTGGCATAATATTTTCATTTATTTTTTCAATATTTAAATTATCGATATTTATAGAGTTTTCAACACTAAATCCACCTATAGCCGTTCTTTCTAAATTCCACATCATACCACCACATTTTAAAAGCTCTCCAATGTCATAGCAAAGACTTCTAATATATGTACCCTTAGAACATTTAACCCTAAACTTCACGTAAGGAGACTTAACTTCCGTAATATCTATACTATAAATTACTATATCCCTTGCTTGTCTCTCTATTTCTATACCCGCCCTTGCCAATTCATAAAGTTTTTTTCCGTTAACCTTTAGAGCTGAATACATTGGGGGAACTTGCTTTATTTCTCCAACAAAAGTTTTAATTGCCTTTATAATTTCATCGCTACTTGCTATTACTTCAGTTTCTTTAAATATCTTTCCTTCTCTATCATAAGTGTCTGTAATAACCCCTAATTTTAATTCAGTCTCATAAATTTTGAAGTCTCCCATTATAAAGTCAATAGCCTTTGTAGCCTTACCTATACAAACAAGTAAAACCCCGCTAGCTTCGGGGTCTAAAGTGCCAGCGTGGCCTACTTTCTTTACATTGCTTATTTTTCTTATTTTGCGTACTACATCAAAAGACGTAATTCCTGTAGGTTTATATACATTTATTATACCATTCATTTTATCAACTCTTTTTCTAAAATTTCCATAAGTTTAATTTTAGTGTCGTAAAAATTAGTTTCAGTGTAAAAACCTGCGGCTCTAATATGGCCACCACCGTTAAAACCTTCTGCAATTTTTCTAACATCAACTGTTGATTTAGATCTTAAACTTACTTTAACACCATTTTCAGCTTCTCTTATAACAATAGTAACTTCAACTGTATCTATAGAAGAACC
>JANZQE010000377.1:0-3272 GCA_038040705.1 Clostridium sp.
GATGTATCAACTGGTGAATTCAGTTGCACTGATACTAAATTCAGTCTTGTTACCATACTCGATGAAATTTCAAAGTTCAACCCAAAAGAAATTATAGTATCAGAAGATGTAACAGAGGAGATACTTTTATCATTAAAAGAAAAATTTAATGTGTCCTATTCATCTTTCCAAAACAATTATTTTATTACCAAGGACTATACACTTATAAAAAATCAGTTTCATAATTTTTCAAAGGACATGCTATCTGAAATACTCCTTAATAGTATTTCAGGACTCTTAACGTATATTATAGATACACAAAAAAACTCACTATCTCACATAGACACTATAGAATATTATGATATTTTAGATTATGTGTGTTTAGATGAAAATTCTAGGAGAAACTTAGAGCTAACGGAAACTTTAAGAGATAAAACAAAGAAAGGCTCACTGCTTTGGGTATTAGATAGAACAAATACTGCGATGGGAGCAAGAAGGCTTCGCAAATGGTTAGATCAACCACTAATAAACAAGAAGTCCATAGAAGAAAGATTAGAGGCTGTAGAGGAACTTAAAAATAATGTTTCATTCCATGAAGATCTAAAAGATGTGCTAGTGGATATTTATGATGTAGAAAGGCTTGTAGGGAAAATTTCATCCAAAAATGTTAATGCGAAGGAAATGATATCTCTTAAAAATTCTATAGAGAAGATACCAAAGGTTAAAGCTATTTTAGCACTGTTAAATAGTAAATTTATGAAAAAAACATATAAAGGGTTAGACGATTTGCAAGATATATATAGTATATTAGATAAGTCTATTATTGCAAGTCCAGCTATTTCAATCAAAGACGGAAATATAATTAAAGACGGCTTTAATAGCGAAATAGATGAATTAAGGCTTGCTAAGACGAGCGGCAAGCAGTGGATTGCTACCTTAGAAAATGATGAAAAAATAGCAACTGGAATTAAATCCTTAAAAGTAGGATACAACAGAGTATTTGGTTATTATATTGAAATTACAAAATCAAATATTGCAGCAATCCCTGAAGGACGGTATATAAGAAAACAAACACTCTCTAATGCGGAGAGGTATATTACTCCTGAACTAAAGGACATGGAAGAAAAGATTTTAGGTGCACAAGAAAAATTAGTTCAAATTGAATATGAAATATTTACTGGTATACGAGAAGACGTTGAAAAGCACATAGAAAGAATGAAAGCTACTGCAAAGCAAATATCAGAAATAGATTGCTTAAGCTCGCTTAGTACCATTGCCCTTGAAAATAATTATACTAAGCCTAAAATAAATACAAAAGGCGCTTTTAACATTAAAGGGGGAAGGCATCCTGTTGTTGAGAAAATGATGCCTACAAATACTTTCATTGAAAATGACACATATATGGATACTGGAGATAATCAATTGTTATTAATAACAGGGCCTAATATGGCGGGTAAATCCACCTACATGCGTCAAGTTGCACTAATAACTATTATGGCTCAAATAGGAAGTTTTGTTCCGAGTGTTTCTGCAGATATATCTATATGTGATAAGATATTTACAAGAATAGGTGCGTCAGATGATCTTGCTGCAGGCAAAAGTACCTTCATGGTAGAGATGTGGGAAGTGTCCAATATATTAGAGAATGCAACAAATAAAAGTCTAGTTTTACTTGATGAGGTAGGGAGAGGTACTAGTACTTACGATGGACTAAGTATTGCTTGGTCTGTAATTGAGTATATTTGTAAGAATTCAAGTTTAAGGAGTAAAACCTTATTTGCTACCCATTATCATGAGTTAACAAAACTTGAGGGTATAATTAAAGGTGTTAAAAATTATTCTGTAGATGTTAAGAAAATTGATAATGAAATTGTATTCCTAAGAAAAATTGTACCTGGTGGAGCCGATAAATCCTATGGAATAGAAGTTGCAAAGCTAGCTGGACTACCAAAGGATGTAATAAATAGGGCAAATGTAATATTAGAGGAACTAGAGACTTTTAATAATACTACTGAACTTGACTTAATGAGTAAGAAGTCGGTTAATTATACAAAGTCTGAAGTCGCTATAACAAGTGGTTATAATATAGCGGAAGATGAAGCAACTCAAATTAGTTTTACAGACATAGAAGTGAATAATATGTTAAAGGAAATTAAAAACATAGATGTACTTAACCTAACACCTATGGATGGGTTCAATAAGCTATATGAGTTAGTTAAAAAAGCGAAGCTTCTATAAAAACATAAAAGGAGGAGGTTTTTCGTGAGAATTAATATGTTAGAAGTTGAAACTTCCAATAAAATTGCTGCAGGGGAGGTAGTAGAGCGACCCTCCTCAGTTGTAAAAGAGTTAGTAGAAAACAGCATAGATGCTGGTTCTAGAAATATTATAGTAGAGATTTCAGAAGGTGGTCAAAAAAGCATTAAGGTAATTGATGACGGCGATGGAATACATTTGGATGACATAGAAAAGGCTTTTATGCCTCATGCTACTAGTAAAATAAAAAATGTTGAGGACATTTATAAAATACACACACTAGGCTTTAGAGGAGAAGCGCTGCCTAGTATAGCTTCAGTATCTAAAACTACGCTTAGCAGTAGAACAAGTGAATCCGCCTTTGGTAAAGAGATATCACAGTCCTCAGGCGATATACTATATGTTAAAGAAATAGGATGTAATGTTGGTACAACAATAGAGGTTGTGGATTTGTTTTTTAACGTGCCTGCGAGACAAAAATTTTTGAAGACTCCTCAAAGAGAGGCAGCACTAATATCAGATATTATAAGTAGACTTGCACTAGCTAATAATGAAATTTCTTTTAAACTACTCAATAATGATAAAAAGGTTTTGGCAACGTACAGTTCTACAAATAAATGCGACACTATTAGATACATTTATGGTAAAGAGGTTGTTTCAAATATAACAAGTTTTGAAAAGTACAACGATATAATGTCTGTACATGGGTATATTGGTAACGCAGAAATAAGTAGAGGAAGCCGAAATAGGCAAAGTATATTTGTCAATAAAAGGTATATTAAAAGTGCTCTACTTACTGCAGCAGTTGAAAATGCGTTTAAATCATTTTTGACTGTTCATAAATTTCCATTCTTTGTTATATTTTTAGATATTTTTCCTGATTATATAGATATAAATGTTCACCCACAAAAAACTGAAATTAAATTTCAGCAAGATAAATTAGTGTTTAAGCTTGTTTTTGATGCAGTTCATACTGCGATTGCTGATAGCTTAAGAGGTAATTTTGATATACCAGAGGATCACGTTAAAAATTATAG
>JANZQE010000378.1:0-6858 GCA_038040705.1 Clostridium sp.
CTAATAATATAGCTGCAGAAGGCAGAATATCTGAAAGGTGCTAGGCTCCTTTCAAATATTTTGCCTTCTTTCTTTTGTGCAAATTTTCAAATTTACTGTTATAATCATTTAGGGTGAAGAAAAATGAAGAAAAAATATATATTTGGATTTGTAATTATAATAACTGCACTTATATTTACAAATAGTTATTTTAAAATAGAACACAACATGAACATAGTGGAATATTTCTCAAAAGACCATTTGCTAAATGCATCTGAAATAGAGTATTTGAAAGAACATGGAGACTTAATATATGGATCAGATAAGAATACTCCTCCGCTAAGATACTTAAACCCAGAAAATGGACAATATGAAGGACTCGTAATAGATTATCTTAATGCACTTTCAATTGAACTAGGAGTAAACATAAAGATGAAACCTATGATTTGGAATGAAGCGCTTGAAGCACTTGAAAAAGGTGATATAGATTTCGCTGATATGCACGCTTCCAAAGACCGCTCTCGAAACTTTATATTTACAGATCCTATATATTATCAAAGAGGTGCTATATTAACAAAAAAAAGTAACATTAATATAAAAACTCCTCGAGATATAAACGGTAAAACTATAGCAGCAATTAAAGGAGACTACGTATTTGAACATATATCTGAAAATTATACCGACGTAATTGGAGTAGAAACTGAAAATTTAAGAGATGCAATTAGCCTACTTGAGAAAAATGAAGTAGATGCAGTCCTTGGGGATGAATCAGTAATAAACTATTATTTAACTAATGAGACGCTTAACCGCGAATATTCAATACTAAATGAATACTTGTACGAAAGAGCTGCAGTAATAGGAGTAAAAAAAGACAATGAAAAATTATTAATAATTATTAATAAAGCAATATACCAGCTTCAAAAAGATAGCACCATGGAAAAAATATATGAAAAATGGTTTGGAATATCACCACTAATCATGAAAAATGACAATGCTGAGAAATATGCACTTTTAGTTAAATACGCTATACTGCTAGCAATGCTAGTATCTTTATTCTTTTACTATTGGAACATAAAACTAAAAAAAGAGGTCAATAAACAAACAAATGCACTGGATATATCTAAAAATGAACTAGAGACTACTTTCAATGGACTTACCTCTCATTTAATGGTGGTGGTAAATGAGGACTGTTGCATTACAGAAGCAAATAAAACCTTTTGTGATTATATAGGATACTCTGGAGATGTAGTGAAAAATATGCACTGCAAAAATATAAACGGAATACTTGGAAGTAACTGTGACGTTTGCCTCATTAAAGATATATTTGAATACAGAACTTCAATGGAAACTGAAGTAGAATATCAAAATAGAAAATTCAAAGTGAGAACTTATATGTTAGATAAAATATCAAACACTAAAGAACGTGTACTTGTCATGATGGAAGATATCACTGATCTAAAGCTTTCAGAACAAAAGATGCTTCAATCAAGTAAAATGGCTGCAGTAGGACAACTTGCTGCAGGCATAGCTCATGAAATACGGACTCCTCTTGGAATAATTAGGAACTATACATATTTGCTTAGACGTATGAAAGAAGAAGATGATAAAAAAGAGGCAATAGATATAATAGAAAGTTCAGTGACTAGAGCCAATAAAATTATAGATAATCTCTTAAATTTTTCAAGGCTTTCTGATAACAAAGTGCACAGTATAAAAGTTAAAGATTTCATTTCAAATCTTTATGAACTGAATCAAAAGGCCTTGACACAAAAACATATAGAATTCAAGTTATATGTGAAATCGAATTTAGAAGTAGAGCTATATAGTGAATCACTTAAACATATTTTACTAAATCTCTTTTCAAATGCAACTGATGCTATGGAACAAGGTGGTATGCTTAAGGTTAACGCTTATAAATGCAATGATAAAATAATCATTGAAGTATCTGACACAGGAACAGGAATGGATACCAATACGCAAATGAACCTGTTTGATCCATTCTATACTACTAAACAAGTCAGTGAAGGCACGGGGCTTGGACTGTTTATTGTCTATAATGAAGTACAAAAGATGGACGGAACTATTAGAGTTGAAAGTAAACTTTTAGAGGGTTCAACCTTTATCATTACACTTCCAACGAAGATACATGACCCCATACAAATATTGAAATAGGAGATAATAACAGATGACTAATAAAAATTATCAAATATTAATAGTAGATGATGAAGCCGACTACTCAAAAGGACTAACTAAAATACTTGAAATAGAGGGATATATTGTAGAAACAGTTCTGTCGGCAGAAAATGCCGTAGAGAAAATCAAGCACAAAAATTATCAGATGGTCATTACGGATTTAATGATGGATGGAATGACCGGAATAGAACTTTTAGAAAAAATAGTAGAATTAGATAAAGATATTAAAGTCATACTTATGACTGCATATGCAACTATCTCTACTGCAGTTGAAGCTATGAAAAAAGGAGCAGTATCTTATTTTGTAAAAGGAAATGACCCTGTAGAACTGATAGAAGAGGTAGAGAAATCATATGAAGAATACAAAAAATCAGAACTAAACGCTAAAACATATGATAAAAATGAGAAATCACTTCTAGAATCAGAAAATAAAGAATTTAGAAAAATCATAGATATGGCTCGAAAAGTAGCCCAAACTCCGGTAAATGTTATTTTGCTTGGCGAGTCGGGGGTAGGAAAAGAAGTATTTGCAAACTATATTCACACTCAGAGCCAGCGCAAAAACAAACCCTTTGTAGCAGTAAATTGCCATGCTCTATCTGAAAGTGTATTAGAATCTGAATTGTTTGGACATAACAAGGGAGCTTTCACTGGTGCAAATGAAGAAAGGATTGGTAGATTTGAATCAGCAAGCATGGGAACTTTATTTCTAGATGAAATAGCTGACATGCCGTTATCTACTCAAATTAAACTACTCAGAGTCATTGAAGACAGGGCTATAGAGAAAATAGGTAGCAACATAAGTACTCCCGTTGACTTTAGACTTATAACAGCCACCAACAAATCTATAGTAAAACTAATAGAAAAGGGACTATTTAGAGAAGATTTTTACTATAGAATTAATACCATCATCATAGAAATACCGCCACTAAGAGAACATAAAGAAGACATATATAGTTTGGCTAGTACCTTCATTGATATGGCCTCTAAGCAAATGGAAAAAGAAATACACACCATCGAGCCTGATGTTTGGGAATATCTAAACCAGTATGACTATCCAGGTAATGTACGAGAATTTAAAAACATTATTGAACGGCTTGTGGTATTTAGTGAAAATGGAGTTATATCAAAAGATGATTTGCTAATACATGAAGCTCCATCTACTGACTATGAAGGAGATCAAACGTTAAAAGCTTTTAGATCTGCAATAGAAAAAAAGTATATTGAAACAGTACTTGTCAAAAATAACTTTAGCATGACAAAAACAGCAAAAGTATTAGGAATCACTCGAAGACAGCTGCAAAATAAAGTTAACGAATATGCGATTCAAAAGTAAAAGTGGGCAATTTTTTTCCATAATAGGTGGAAAAAAATTGCCCGCTTTTATTATTATAATAGAAATACTTACAAACGTTTACAATGATATTGTAAATATAAATATGAGTAAGCACCTGTTATTCCTCAAAATTAGTCCTTTTTTTGAAAATATCTGAAAATTATAAAATTTCGGCATATTAATTGCTATATATAATATCAAATGAACTATGAGGGAGGCGCACTATGAAAAAAGAAACTAAAGACGTTTTAATAATTGGAGCTGCACTATTCGCAATGTTCTTCGGAGCAGGCAACCTAATATTCCCACCTGCTATTGGAGTAATTGGAGGCGATCATTGGATGATGAGCTTTCTTGGATTTTTTATAACAGGTATATGTTTGCCAGTAATGGGCGTACTAGCAGTGTCTAAAGCAGGTGGAAACATCAATGACCTAGCAGGAAAAGTAGGTGTAAAATTTGCAACTATATTAGGTGCTGTGGTAGTCCTTGCTATAGGACCATTACTTGCAATACCAAGAACTGCAGCTACCGTATATGAAATAGGTATTAGGCCAATGATTTCGGTACATCCACTTATTGTTTCAATTGTATATTTTTCTATTACTCTATATTTCGTAATACAGCCATCTGGCATAGTCGATAAGATAGGGAAAATACTTACTCCAATACTACTGTTAGTTATAGGATTTATCATATATAGCGGAGTAGCTCACCCACTCGGAGCACCTACGGCAACAACCATTGCTAACCCATTTTCAGACGGTTTCTTGCAAGGCTACCAAACCATGGACACACTGGGAGCAATACTTATGGGTGGCATCATACTTACAGGTATCATAGAAAAAGGATATCTACATAGAAAAGAACAACTTAGAATGACAACTAAAGCTGGAATAATTGCAGGAAGTTTACTCGCACTAGTCTATGGAGGACTATTATATCTTGGAGCAACTATTAGCGGAAGTGTAGCTGCAGGCATATCTAAATCAGCATTGATAATGGAAATAACAAATAGGCTACTCGGACAAAGCGGACGACTAGTTATGGCCGTGGCTGTGTCAGCAGCATGTATGACTACATCTATAGCACTTACTGCTATTGTAGGAACCTACTTTGAAAAATTAAGTAAAGGCAAACTCACATACAGACTTATAGTTATAGTTACATGTATATTTAGTGCCATCATGGCAGCAGTTGGAGTAGAAGCTATAGTTCAAATAGCAGTACCTTTCTTGGTACTCGCTTACCCAGTAGTTATAGTACTTATTGTATTTAACCTATTAGACAAATTTATACCTCACCCATACGCATACAAAGGTGGAGTTGCAGGAGCATTTGCAATAGGACTATTAGATGCACTAAAAACTATAGAAATTTCATTTATAAAACAAATTGTTAATGGACTTGACCCTTTATATACATTAGTAGACAAACTTCCATTAGCGAATATGGGATTTTCCTGGTTGATACCTAGTTTAGTGCTAGCACTGATAGCAACTATTATAGGTATGTCAAGAAAAACCACTCTGGAAACTGAGCAATCAGAGACAGAAGCCGCTTAAATCTAACAATCTAAAACTTTAAAACAAGAACAAAAAAAACAACATCCCTTGACTAGGATGTTGTTTTTTCAATAGAAGTGTTAATAAGTATGGCTTGTAAGTAACTCTTCTACAATTAATTCTAAAGCTAAGGTCTCCCTTTCAATAGAAAAACCCATTGATTCTTCTTGATTTGCAATTACAGCTTTATTATGCCTAATAGCTTCATGTATATCAATCCAAATGGACGACATTCCATTAGCTATTTCATAATCTTCAAGATTTACATCTTCACAATCATCATCTATTTTACAAATGTAGAAATAAGATAACATATGTATCAAATCATACTCAGGTTTATAATGGGGTCTATATTCATCAATATATCCAAAATCGCTAATGACTTCAACATTTTTAGCGCCAATTTCTTCAGCAAGTTCTCTTTTTAGACCAGTAATTAAATCTTCCTTAGGGTCAACGCCCCCACCTGGAAAGCTATAATCGTTATATCTCTTTGTATATAATAGGAGGATTTTAGAATCCTTTAGAATAATTCCTCTTGCTGCCCTTCTCTCAAATACTCTTCCATCCAGTTTTTTTACATTATTATGAATCAATTTTTTTATTAATCTCAAATCATTATCTCCTCTTCTTGTTCAGTTAAATTTAGGGCCGTTAAAAAACACAACTTAACTATTTTATCATATAAACGCAAACAAAGCACAATTAAAATTTTAATTGTGCTTTGTTGAATTGGATATTAATATCTATCTACTGCTTTGAAGTTGCACCAGTTAAATCCGCTACATTTTCTTTTGTAAAGAATCCATCAAATCCATTATATCTGTAGATGTATTCATTTACCAAGAATGTATTTTTTGATGGGTAACTAAAGGTCTGTTTTAAACCTTCGTCAGGGGAGCCTATTAAGCCTATTAAAAACGTCATTTCCTTTTTCTTTAACATTTCAAATGTATATTCAATATGTTCCGTATGGAAGGCAAGATGATGCACTCTTGAACCATAATTATATACAAATTTTTCAGTAGGCCCTGATTCTTCACAAGATGTATAAGGCTTAATTCCAGAGGTGAATACCATGGCAAAATGCCCATCTACAACCCTTGCAACCGATGTAATAGAATTCATGGATTTCACATATATTGCAAAATCAAAATTGTAATTAGTTAATTCCATAAGCTCAAGTATTGCTGCATCTCTATCCTTTGAAAGTATTCTTGTAGCTGCATGGTCAAGAGCCTTTATATTATTAACATATCTATCAGAAGGTTTTTTAATATCTAAGTTCAAAGAAGTAAATCTTTTATCTGAGTAATTTCCTTCCTCGTTTTTCCATTCTATTAGCCCATAGGAAAATCCTGTGAAACTAGAAGGTGTAGTTTGAATGTAGTAATAATTATCCGTTTCAATTATGTTATCAGTTGAAAAATTAACTCCTCTAGCTTTCTGAATTTCGTAGTATTTCTTAATATTACTGCATTTAAATACAAAAGCTTCTAACCTTGTGTTTGGTAAATGCTTTGTGCTTGGATGAATATTAAAGTCTAAATAAGGATTCTCGCCTTTTTTTCTAGCTTTTATTAAAAAGTCTGCGGAGCTTATAGATGTATTCTTTAATACGAATATTTTTTCATCCTGATTTTCCATTGCAGCATATAAATCATGTCCAGTATATCTTAAAAAATCATTTAAGGCATCTTCTTGTGTGTCAAGTTCTGTATTTATAAGAACATATTGGAGATCACCTACAATACCGTTAAGTCCAAGTTTTACACGGATTTCTTC
>JANZQE010000379.1:0-3027 GCA_038040705.1 Clostridium sp.
TTTGCAGATATCTAATAATTTAAACTTGTTGAAAATTGTCAAATAAGATATACTATATTTGAGCAATATTTACATAAACTTAATAATAAACTAATGATTTAAAAAACCTACACATTAAGGGAGTATTAATTATGAAACTTACATTTAGATGGAAATTATTTATATATTTTGTAGTAGTTATATTATTTACTTCTATTACTATAGCAGTAATAAATCATAACCATATCTACACTTTATTAAAGAATGATATGCATTCTGATACGGAAAGACAAATGGTGCAAGTAGATAATACTTTTTCCAATATGTTTAAACAAATAAAAGATAACACTAGTTATTTATCATCTTCTGAGGATGTGAAGAAAGCTGACGAATCAATAATGGCATTGTTTAACATGTCCAAAAGTGAATCGGCTGAAAAATACTCGAAACAAATACCTGGCATAGAAAGTACCATTTATAAGAAATTTGAAAACTATGGGGCAACTCATAGTGATGCTGAATACGTATATCTTGGAACAAAGTGGGGAGGTTTTATCCGGTGGCCAGATGGGCCAGATGTTACTAGCTATGACCCTAGAGTAAGACCGTGGTATACGGGTGCTTTAGCTAAACCAGATGGGGTAGTAATCTCGGAACCATATATTTCTTCTGATGAAAATAAATCATTAATAATAAGTGCTTCTTCAACTATCAAAGATGCTTCGGGAAGTGTTATAGGAGTAATGGGACTTGACGTAAGTTTAGAAAAGTTATCTGAAATTATAAGTGATGTTAAAATGGGGGATACAGGTTATGCATTTCTTTTTTCAAAAGATGGTACAATTCTTGCTCACCCAAATTCTAACTTGAATTTTAAAAATATAGAATATGCTATTAAAGATTATGATAAGATGCTTACTGAGAGTAACCCAGTGTTTGAAACTGTTATTGATGGTAATGAGGTATTAGTTAATGTATATTCTTCACCTACCACAGGCTGGAAAATTGCAGCAGTTGTACCCGAAAGTGAGTTTACTTCATGGGCAAATAAAACTGATTTGTATATAGGCATAGTAACCTTTGTTGTTTTATTCGTTAGTATATTTCTTACATCCATTATGACAAAACGCATAACAAAGCCGATTACACAGTTAACATCTTTAATGAGGGAAGCAGAAAATGGTGATTATGAAGTTAGAGCTAAAGGCACTTACACTAATGATGAATTTGGAGAATTAGCAAATGGATTTAATGTGATGATAAAAAGAATTAGTTATGCCTATGACGAACTATCAGCAGTACACGAAGAACTAACAGCAACAGAGGAAGAGCTTAGAGCTCAGTATGACGAACTTCAACATAATGAGGAAGCCTTAACAATTAGCGATGAGAGATATCAACTTGCTTTAGATGGTTCAAATGATGCAATTTGGGAATTTGATATAAAATCAGGCACTTTTTTTGCCTCTGATAAACTATTTGAAATTACGGGTTATAAACCAACTATAAATTTTAGTACCAAAGCCTTTATTAAAAATTTTGTTCACATAGAAGATAGGGATACTGCTCTAAAGGATTTAAAAAAGCATATTAACAATATAACTACTATTTATAAATCTGAATTTAGAATTAAAATTAATGATGGTACCTATATATGGGTATCCAATCGAGGCAAAGCACTAAGAGACTCAAATGGTAAAGCAGTTAAGATTGCAGGTTCTATTACAAATATTACAGATAGAAAAAACGCGGAAGAGAAAATTAAATTTATGGCTTACTATGATGATCTTACGAAGCTTCCTAATAGAACTTTTTTCATGGATAAACTAAAACAAGAATTGAAAACTGAAGAGCTCCAAAATTCTAAGGGAGCTGTATTTTTTATAGATTTAGACAATTTTAAAAATATCAATGATACTATGGGTCATGATTATGGGGACAAACTATTAGTATTTTTAGCAAAGCAGATGGAAATATTAATAAATGAAAAAGATAATATATGTAGACTAGGGGGAGATGAATTTATACTTCTTCATCCGTGTCATGAAGAAGATGAAGTAGAATCTTACGCAAAAGCATTGTTATCTTTGTTTGATAAGCCTTTTGAAATTGATGATAAACAAATGTATATTACAGCAAGTATTGGGGTGGCGCTCTATCCAAAGGATGGAAACGACAC
Source organism: Clostridium sp. (assembly GCA_038040705.1). GTDB lineage: Bacteria > Bacillota > Clostridia > Clostridiales > Clostridiaceae > Clostridium_AD. Next base: position 2,159 of record JANZQE010000379.1, read on the forward strand.
AAGTACTATTTTGAAAAATGCAGATTCAGCCATGTATAAAGCAAAAGAATTAGGTAAGAATCAATTTGCAAGATTTGATGAAGAAATGTATCTAAAATTAGAAAGAAAAACATGTATTGATAGAATACTTCGAAATGCTATTGGAAATAATGAGCTAAGTATCTATTACCAGCCTCAGTTTGATGCAAAAACAAATGAGATATTTGGTTTTGAAGCTCTACTTAGATTAAATAGTGTGGAGCTCGGGTTTGTATCTCCTGTAGAATTTATCCCGATAGCAGAAGAATCAGGGTATATTGTGCAAATGGACAAATGGGTACTAAGTGAAGCTTGCCGGCAAAGCGTCGAATGGCTTAATGCAGGTTATAAATTCAAGAGTATAAGTATCAATGTTTCGACAGTAGACATTCATCAGATAGATTTTTTAGAAATGGTTAAAGGTGTTTTTGAAAATACAGGGATTAACCCAAATATTGTTGAACTTGAAATTACGGAAACAGTCCTTATGGAGTCGCTTGAAACTAATATAAAGATACTAAAAGAACTGATGAATATGGGTGTAAGAGTTGCACTAGATGATTTTGGTACTGGTTATTCATCACTTAATTATCTAATGAAGATTCCAATCTCTACTTTAAAGATTGATAAATCGTTTATAGATAGTATAAATTCAAATATACAAAACAAATCAATAATCGAAAACATTATTCAAATGGCTCATAGTATGGAATTAAAAGTTGTAGCAGAAGGGGTAGAGACTCAGAATCAGCTCTCAATACTTAAAGAAAAAGAATGTGACTATATACAAGGGTATTATTTTAGTAAGCCACTTTCAGTTGTGGACGCTGAAAAATTATTAATTTCAAACA
>JANZQE010000380.1:0-10020 GCA_038040705.1 Clostridium sp.
TTAGATGAGGCAAGTCCTAAAGAAGATTTAATAATTTCACTATCAGGTCCTGTGCTAAACCTATTATTAGCAGTTATTTTTTATGGATTATTTATAAAATTCGATATGAAAATTTTTCATTTAATATATAGCAGCAATTTAGCTTTAGGCGTTTTTAACCTTATACCAGCATTTCCACTAGATGGGGGGAGAGTGCTTAGGGATATATTATCTTACAAAACAATATATAAAAAGGCAAATGAAATTTCTATTAGGGTCAGTATGATACTTGGAAGTATTTTTATGTTTATATATTTTGTAAGTGTGGATTTGAATAAAAGTAATTTGAATTTGGGTTTAATTGCGTTATTTATCTTGGTATCTTCAATCAAAGAGAAAGAAAGGATAGTATATTTGATTATGGGCTATATTATAAAGAAGAAACACAGATTTATAAATAGGGGATATATAGAGAATCGAAGTATGTCTGTTTTTTGTAACAAGGATTTATTATTGCTTCTAGGAATAATTGATAAAAATAAGTATAATATATTTACTGTATTAGATGAAAACATGAATGTGCTAGAAACTTTATATGAAGAAGAAATTCTTGAGGCGATAAAAACCTACGGTAATATAAGTTTGAAAGAGTATATTAGTTGTAAAAAAGAAAAAAATGCACAATTATAAGGCATCCTAAGTAAAAGAGTTACTTAGGATGCCTTATAATTATTGTTAGTTTTGAAATTTAACGTTCATGTGTTAAAATATAGTGATGTAATAGAATAAACTTAGGGTAAATATAAGAAATAGCGAGTATGTATCCTAGAGAAAAAACGAGGAGGAATTTTTATGAATAAAATTTCCGATGATATTTTATATAAGGTTGAAAATCCTGGAAGATATATAGGTGGAGAACTTAATTGTTGCTATAAAGATAAAGAAAGTGTGGATATAAGATTTGCTTTTTGTTTTCCAGATGTGTATGAAGTTGGTATGTCACATTTAGGGAGTAGGATACTTTATCATGTTCTAAATTCTAGAACAGACACTTACTGCGAAAGAGCATTCGCACCTTGGCCGGATATGGAAAGTGAAATGAGAAAAAATAATATTGAATTGTATGCACTAGAGAGTAAAGATTCATTAAGTGAATTCGATTTTCTAGGGTTTACGCTGCAATATGAGATGAGTTACACTAATATACTTAATATGCTAGATATGTCGGGGATAACTATAAGAGCATCTGAGAGGGGCGAGGATGAACCAATAATTATGGCTGGGGGTCCTTGTGCTTATAATCCTGAACCGCTGCATGATATAGTTGATTTCTTTGAACTTGGTGAAGGCGAAGAAATAATGAATGAGGTTCTAGATATTTATAAAAAATACATAGGTAAGGGAAAGAAAAGTGAATTCTTAAGGGAAATATCTAAAGTAAGAGGAGTGTATGTACCATCGTTATATGAGGTAACCTATAATGATGACAACACTATCCATGAATTTAAGCCTAAATATGAAGATGTTAAAAGTATCGTTTCCAAAAGATTCGTAGTAGACATTGACGAGGTTGCATTTCCTGAAGAAATGATAGTTCCATATGTTGAGATAGTTCATGACAGGGTAATCCTTGAGACATTTAGAGGATACACTAATGGATGTAGATTTTGCCAGGCTGGCATGATATATAGGCCTGTAAGAGAAAAAAGCACTGAAAGTCTTGTAGAGGCTGCAGATAAATTATTAAAGAGCACGGGGTATAGGGAAATATCTCTAAGTTCACTTAGTATTTGTGATTATTCAGATATACGGAACCTTATAGCAACGCTTATAGAAAAATATAAGGATGATAACATTGGTATATCACTGCCTTCTATTAGAATAGATTCTTTTTCTGTAGATTTAATTAAGGAAATACAAAAGGTTAAAAAAACTGGATTAACTTTTGCTCCAGAAGCTGGAACACAGAGAATGCGCGATATTATAAACAAAGGAGTTACAGAAGAGAAAATACTAGAAGCTGCTAGTAGTGTTTTTGCTTCAGGTTGGTCAACTATAAAACTTTATTTTATGGTGGGACTCCCTTATGAAACAATAGAAGATGTACAAGGAATAGCGCAGTTAGCTGATAAGGTTGCAGGTGAGTACTTCAAAATTCCGAAAGAAGTAAGGAAAAGGGGACTCAGAGTTAATGCAAGCTCAGCTATATTTGTACCAAAACCATTTACGCCTTTCCAATGGGCACCTCAAAGTACAATGGACGAGGTAGTGGAAAAAATCAAAGCAGTTAAGTATGCTATTAAAAGTAAGGCAGTTACTTATAAATACCATGAATCCTTAGTTTCATATCTAGAGGCAGTTATTGCTAGAGGAGACAGAAGAGTTTGTGATGTTATAATAAAGGCTTTTGAAAAGGGTGCAAAATTCGATGGCTGGTCTGAGTATTTCAACTTTGAAATATGGCAGGAAGCCCTTGAAGAATGCGGTGTTTCTGGTGAGTTCTATGCCTATAGAGAGAGAAGCTACGAGGAAATACTTCCTTGGGATTTCATAGATATTGGAGTAAATAAGGAATATTTGATTAGGGAAAACGAAAAAGCTAAAAAAGCAGAATTAACTCAGAATTGTAAAATAGGCTGCACAGAGTGCGGTGTTAATGATAACTTTAAAGAAGGGACGTGTTTTAAAGGTGCGTTATCTAATTAAATATACAAAAGAAAGTGAAATTAAATTTATTGCTCACTTAGATTTAATGAGAACTTTGCAAAAGATAGTTAAGAGGTCAGAGCTTCCAATAGAATATTCAAAAGGTTTTAATCCACATATGGCAGTGTCTATAGCGCAACCATTGTCGGTAGGTGCGCATTCGAGTGGTGAGTACATGGATGTGGTTTTAAACTCAGACCTTGAAGAAAAATGTATTTTAGATAAAATGAATGAAAACACGCCACGTGGAATTAAAATTTTAGATGTGGTAAAAGTTATTCCAGTAGAGGGGAAAAAGAAGGTTCAGGCCATGGCAATTATTGATGCTGCTAAATATACTATTAAATTAAAATGCAGTGATGAACTTTCAGTAAAAGAAAATTTAAAGGAAATTTGTGAAACTGGTCAGTGGAATATCGTTAAGAAAACTAAAAGTGGAGAAAAAATGGTTGACATAAAACCGTTAGTGCATGAATTTGAATACCAAGTAGAAAATTCTGTGCTTTGTATATCATCACTTGTTTGTTGTGGAAGTAGAAATAATTTATCTTCACAGTTATTAGCGGATTATATGAAGGAACATGTATCGGCTATTGATAAAGATGCCTTCGTTGATATAAAGCGAGAGGAACTGTATGCATACAAAGATGAGAAATTAGTCACTCTTAGCGAATTTTTCAAAATTTAGTATGATAGGAGTGGGCAGAGTGAAAGAGATATATATTGAAAGACAAGATGAATTTTTGAGGATAGCTATAAAAGAAAATAATAAATTAAAGGAATGTTTCATAGAGGAAGAGCTGGGCGGACCTATTCCTGGGGAAATATATAAGGGAGTAGTAAAAAACATTGTTCCAGCAATTAAGTGTGCTTTTGTAGATATTGGGCACAATAAAGATTGCTACATGTATATGGACGAAAGGTTTAACAACACCAAGATAAAAAAAGGTCAGGAACTTGTAGTTGAAGTTTTAAAAGAATCGATAGATAAAAAGGGCGCAAAAGTAACCAGTGCTTTCGGTATTCCGGGGATTTATTCTGTAGTTGTAAATATGAATAAAGACATAAGCTTTTCTAAAAAAATAAATAATAAAGATTTTGAAAATTTGGTAAAGAGTGAATTAGTTAAACCAGAGGACATAGGGGTTATGATAAGGACAAATGCCCTTGAGGTAGATATTAACGTTCTAAACAATGAAATTAAAGGCTTATACGAAACATATAAAGATATTGTAAAACGAGCTGAATACTCTAGAAAGCCTATGCTATTATTTAGTGATGCAGGAGCGTTAAACAGAACACTACGTGATATATTAGATAAAAATACTTTCAAAATAGTACTTAACAATGAAAATGATTATGAGTATGCGAAAAAATTTGCAAAGGATCGAGAAGACATTGATGTAAAAGTTGAGTTTCACAATGAGAGTAGAATGTTATTTGATTTTTACGGAATAGAAAAGGAAATACTCAGTCTTCGAAGTCATAGAATTTCACTAAAGTGTGGAGGTAATATTGTAATTGATAAAACCGAGGCAATGTATGTAATTGATGTTAATTCTGGTAAGAATGTAAAAAGCCAATCACTTAGAAAAACTGCTCAAAGCACTAACATCGAAGCTGCAGAAGAAATTGCAAGACAAATAAGGCTTCGAAATTTAAGTGGGATCATTGTAATAGATTTTATTGATATTGAGGATTTAGAGGTTAGGCAAAGCGTACTCAGTGTTTTAGAAGCTGGATTTTCTGATGATAAAAATAAGACTGTAATTTATCCATTTACGCAGCTTAATTTGGTGCAAATTGCAAGGCGTAGGCGTGGAAAGTCCATATATGAATTTATTGAGGAGCCTTGCAAGTGTTGCAGAGGCAAGAGTAGTAGGGTTAAACTATCATATATGCAATTTTTAATTAAAAATGATATTTTTAAAATGTACAAGGAGCAGGGCTTAAAAGATATATATATTGAAATTGACGAAACTTACAAAAAGGACATAATGGATGACATTTTAGAATTTGCGAGGCTAATAGGGGCTTTAGATAATAGTATTTATGTGAATTTTATTCCTCATTTAGAGAATTTCAAAGTCGAATCGCTAATTTTCGCAAATCAAATAAGAAATATGCAAACCTATAAGATATATGGGTAAATATGCTTTACAAACATATGGATATATGTTAGAATGGCTTTTGTAGACCGCACACGCAAGGTTATAAAATATACATGATATTAGTAGAATTTTACATAGTGTATGTACCTGGGATGGCGAGACTGGATCAAGGAGGTGTATTTTTATGTACGCAGTTTTATATACTGGTGGAAAGCAATACAGAGTTCAAGAAGGAGACGTTTTATTCGTTGAAAAATTGAATGTTGAAGCTGAAACAACTGTTGAATTTGACCAAATTCTTGCTGTAGGCAAGGAAGATGGGTTGGTAATTGGAAAACCTGTAGTTGAAGGCGCTAAAGTTGTTGCTAAGGTTTTATCACAAGGAAAAGCTAGAAAGATAGTAGTTTTCAAGTTTAAGAGAAAACTAGATTACAGAAAGAAACAAGGACACAGGCAAGCTTATACTAAGATTCAAATCGAGAAGATTGAAGCTTAATTATGGTAAATGTTGAATTTGTTCGAAGCAATGGTAAATTAGTTTCTTTTAAAATAAAAGGTCATGCTATGCCAAAGGAAGACAATTTAGATGTAGATTTAATTTGTACTGCCATTTCAGCAATTTCCCAAACCATATTAATTGGGATTGAGGAAGTTCTGAAAATTAAAGTAGAGTATGATATACAGGATGGATTTCTTAATTTAAATTTAGAAAATCAAAACCATATAGATATCGAAAGATGTCAAGTTTTACTTGAAACAATGATACTTGGACTTAAGAGTATAGAAATTACTTATGGAAAACATATAAAAGTAGAAATAGAGGAGGTGTAATACTATGTTAGTTATGAACCTTCAGTTATTTGCTCACAAAAAAGGAGTAGGTAGCTCAAGAAATGGTAGAGACAGTGCGTCTCAAAGACTTGGAACTAAACGTGCAGATGGACAATTTGTTCTTGCAGGTAATATTTTAGTAAGGCAAAGAGGAACAAAAATTCATCCTGGAAACAATGTTGGAAGAGGTGGAGATGATACTCTTTTCGCTAAAGTTGATGGAGTTGTGAAATTCGAAAGAATGGGAAAAATGAAGAAAAAAGCAAGCGTTTATCCTATTGATGTTGAAATTTTAATGGCTGAATAATTTAAGGCACCCTTAAAGGGTGCTTTTTTAAAATTCTCTTTTGGAGGATAGTAATGAATGAATTAGATGATTATATAAGTTTACTTAGAAAACAAAAACACGATTTTATGAATGATTTACAGGTCATATATGGATATTTGCAAATTAAAAAGCCACAAAGCGCTTTGGAGTATATAGATAGATTATCTAAACAAAATGAAATTATTAGTGGGATTTATAAATTACAAGACAACGGATTTTCACTATGCCTTGAAAATAATATTAAAAAGTTATGGGCAAATGAAATAAAAGTTGAATTGGACATTGAAATTAGTAATTTTAAAAATGAAATTTTTAAAAGTGAATGTGATAAAAAAAATGATTTAGTTAACACTATATTTGTTGAAATAGAAGAGACTAACCAAAATTTTGTTTATATTTATATATTTGAGGATGAACTAGGTGAAAGTTTACTTATTACCAACAATGCAGCAATGTCTGACGAAATAAGTTGGATGGATGAATGGCAACAAATAGAAATAGAAATAAATCATTTAAGAATTTATAGATGTGGATTTGGTAATAATATAGCTTATAGATTAATATTTTAGTGAACCTAACGTTTGTTAATTCATTAAAATAAAATTAAAAAAATAGAAATTGAACTAAGGTAAGGTGAAATATATGTTTATTGATACAGCTAAGATTTTTGTTAAATCAGGGAATGGTGGAAATGGATCTGTTTCTTTTAGAACTGAAAAGTATATACCACTGGGTGGACCAGATGGTGGAGATGGAGGAGACGGTGGAGATGTAACATTAGTAGTTGATGCTAGTATGACTACTCTACTCGACTTTTCTTATGCAAGGAAATTCATAGCAAAAGTTGGAGTACAAGGTTCTGGCTCTAAGTGTTATGGAAAAGGTGGAGATAATCTACTGGTTAAAGTACCAATGGGTACTATCATAAGGGATGCGGAAACAGATAAAATAATGTGTGATTTATCTCATGATGGTCAAACTTATGTAATTTGTAAAGGCGGAAAAGGCGGAAAAGGTAACGCTAAGTTTTGTACGCCTACAAGGCAAGCACCAAATTTTGCAGAACCTGGAATGCCAGGAGAAGAACGTTTTATTAAGCTTGAACTTAAGCTTTTAGCTGATGTTGGGCTTTTGGGATTTCCAAATGTTGGTAAATCTACGTTGCTTTCAGTAGTTTCTAAAGCGAGACCTAAAATAGCTAATTATCATTTTACCACACTAAAACCAAATTTAGGAGTAGTAAGTGTTAAAGGAGCTCAGAGTTTCGTTATGGCTGATATACCGGGAATAATTGAAGGAGCAGCTGAAGGAGTAGGCCTTGGAATAGGATTTTTAAGGCATATTGAAAGAACTAGAATGCTTATTCATGTAGTTGATATATCGCAAATTGAAGGTAGAGATGCTGTAGAGGACTTTATAAAAATAAATGAAGAACTTAGAAAATATAGTGTTAAACTATGGGATAGACCTCAAATCATAGCTGCTAATAAAAGTGATATGTTATATGATGATGATGAAGTATTCGAAAACTTTAAGAAAAAATTAAATGAAATGGGATATGATGATAGTAAAATATTCAAAATATCTGCAGTTACGAATCAGGGCGTAGAAGCTTTGATGAAAGAAGCAACAAGAATATTAACCACTATTCCAGTTACAGAACTAGTAATAGAGGATGATGAAAAATTCATAATAGAAGAAAAAAGATTTACCTACGAAATTAATGTAGATGATGAAGGAACTTTTGTTATTTCAGGAACTTTTGTTGATAGATTATTAAACGCTGTTAATGTAAATGAACCTGATTCTCTTAAATATTTCCACAAAGTATTAAAGAATAAGGGAGTATTTGATGCATTAGTTGCAAAAGGAATCCAAGATGGGGATTTAGTAAGACTACAAAAGTTTGAATTTGAATTCTTATTATAATAGGTAATAGATAAAACTATTATCTTATAAGAATGTGACTAGGAGGATATTATGATTACAAGTAAGCAAAGAAGTTATTTAAGAGCACTAGCCAACCCATTACAACCTATATTTCAAGTTGGGAAAGCTGGAATAGAACAAAATTTTTTAAAACAGTTAGAGGATGCACTAGAATCTAGAGAGCTAATTAAAATTAAAATTTTAAATAATAGTGGAATAACTGCTAGAGAAGCTTCAGATATAATTTGTAAGGCTATAGCTGCTGAGGCAGTTCAAACTATTGGTAGTAAATGTGTATTGTACAAAAGGTCTTTTAAAAAGCCTACAATTGAATTACCATAAAAGCATGTAATTTTACATGCTTTTTCCTCTATCTAAAGTTTATGTGTTATTATAATTATGTTATCTTTATAAAATAAAGAGGTGTTAAAGTGAAAAAAGCTATTTTTGGAGGAACCTTTGACCCTATTCATATAGGTCACGTTCATATTGCATATGAAGCATTATATAATCTACATTTGGATAAGATTATATTCATGCCGGCAGGGAATCCACCACATAAAACTAATAAGATAATTATAGATTCTAAAATTAGATATCAATTGGTTGAAAAAGCAATAGAAAAGGAAAATCGATTTGAAATAAGTGATTATGAAATTAATAAAAAAGAAAATAGTTATACTTATGAAACTCTTGAACTTTTTAATAAACTCGATCGTAGTATAGAGTGGTACTTTTTAGTTGGTGCCGATAGTTTAATGGATCTAAACTGTTGGAAAAATGTAGGCGTAATGCTTGATAATTGTAAGTTGATAGTTTATAATAGAGCAGGTTTTAAAAAGGAAGAAGTTTTAAAACAGAAACTTCATATAGAACAGAAATTTAATGTGAAAATAATTTTTTTGGATATGCCAATCATAGATATATCTTCAACCAATATTAGAAATAATATTAAAATAGGTAGAAATGTTAATTATCTTTTGCCAGAAGGTGTGGAGGAAATTATCCATAAGCTTAAGTTATATAAATAGTAGTGGGAAACATGTGTATACTTTACATGCAATAGCGATAATAGGAGGAATCGAATGTGGAATGAAGTGGAAATGTATGATTATTTACATGGAAAATTAAAAGAGAAAAGATTTAGACATAGTTTAAGTGTTAGTGAAACTGCGGTTAAACTGGCTATTAAATATGGAGTAAACATAGAAAGTGCAAGAATTGCAGGATTAGTACATGACTGTGGAAAGAATATGAGTGATGAACAGTTGATAGAAGTAGCTAAAGAGCATGATGTACAGTTAGATGAAATATATTTTAGAAACCCATCTTTATTGCATGCAGCGGTAGGTAGCATAATAGCTAGAGAAATAATGGGAATTCGGGATGAGGATATTATAAATGCAATTTGCTATCATACTACTGGTAGAAAAAACATGAGCATTTTAGAAAAGATAATATTCATTGCAGACTACACAGAGCCATTAAGACAATGCGTAGGTGTAGAAGAATTAAGAAATTTAAGCATGAAGGATTTAGATGCAGCAGTAATAAAATGCCTTGAAAATACCATAAAGTATGTTGTAGATCAAAAAATATTGTTGCACAATGATACAATAGACGCAAGAAATTATTTATTGTGCGAAAACAGTAGGTGAGATTATGAAAAAAATAGTTAATTATAAAAGATTTGCTCTATTTATTATTTTATCTATTGTAACAGTGATTGCATTAGCTATAATATTGTTCTATTCATACTTATCTGGGTTTAATAATGATGCAATAGACTTAACTAAAAAAAATTCGACTGGTAATATTGAAAGTAATGGCGCTGAGCAAATTGTTAAAGATGGAAAATCTTGCAATATATTAGTGTTGGGCGTAGATATAGGGGACCCTAATTCTAAAAGTGCTAACGACCCTAAGAGGACAGATACAATGATACTAGCACATTATAATGCAGAAAATAAAAAAGTTGATTTAATTTCTATTCCGAGAGATATCTTAATCAAAATAGATAATATAAATCAAAAAATTAACGCTGCCCATGCTATTGGAGGGGTGGAGCTTGCTGTTGCCTCTGTAGAAGAACTATTGGGTATTCAAATTGATTACTATGGTAAAATCAATTATGAG
>JANZQE010000381.1:0-3938 GCA_038040705.1 Clostridium sp.
GATACATATGTGCTTTCTTTCCCCGTGCTGCTAGCCCACTCGTTTTATGAGAAATTAACCATACACCTTCATCAATTTCATAATCTCCATCTACAAAGACAAATCGATCACTATATGTATCTAAAATGCCTCGTGGAATACCAATATATTTTTTAATCAATCCTAGTTTGGCATAATACAGTTCCCTTGCTGCACTTTGGAGATATACTTTTGCTTTACTGTTTTCAGAAAAAAATCCAACATATCCACCAGAGTGGTCATAATGACAATGTGATAAAGCAGCAGTGTCAATATTTTTTAAATTTATACCTAGTTTGTTCGCATTATCCTGGAACTGATTTGATGCACCAGTATCTAAAAGATACTGTTTACCATTGTATTCGATATGGACAGCAAGTCCATGTTCCCCACTCAAATTACCAGTAGCTTTATTTTCAATAAGTGCCGTTAGTTTCATTACATACCTCCATATGCGCTATTTATAAATATTCTTTAATTCATTAATTTTAGTTTTGCTGATTTATTGTTTTCAATGGTTTTGCCCGATCCATTTTATACTTAAATACCACTACAAAGAATAATATGATAAATGCGATTACTATTATTAAATTCGCAAAAAAATCACCACTTTTAGAGCTTTCAAACACTAAAATAAAGTTTGTATTAAATATTGATTTCCCAACACCGAATAGTGAGCTGAAAAAATCCCAAGCAAAGTGTAATCCAATAGAAAGGTATATAGATTTAGTTTTTACAAATATATATCCAAAAACACTCCCTATTACAACTATACAAAATAATGACATCAAATCCTGGTATCTTCCAATATGAGTTAATGAAAAACATATGGCACCTATTAACAACGCTAGTGGAGTATTCATCTTTTTCATTAAATAATTCTGTATAACCCCTCTATATACTATTTCTTCACAAAATCCGGGAAAAGCTGTAGTACATAGTATGAGTAGTACTGTTCCAATAACATTTAAAGGTGATTGATCGGCAAATCCATAGCCCCTAAAAGTTATAATACCAAAAGCATACATTGTAAAATAACTCAGAGTAAACATTATCGCAACTATCCCAAATCCATAAACAATATTCCTAAAGCTATTTTTATCTACTTTCATTCCTATATAATCTAGTTTAAACTCACCTTGATTATATTTTTTAACCATTAAACCTGTAATTAGCACAATAATAATTTCCATAACAACATATGCTATAATTATTATGGTGGTGTTACTCGCAAATAATTGAGCACCTGCTTTTTTTCCTAACTCTCTACTACCAAGCTTTTGTGATTCATATACTGCAAGCACAATATTAAATAATATCATCCAAGCATATATTGCAACAAATGTTACAGCTGTAACTAAAAATGCAAACTTTATTGGATTTTTCACCTTATTCTTTTTAGCTTTCATCGTAATATCCTCCTTACCATTTAGATTACTATAATCATAACCTACAAAAGAGTAATATTAATATTCACTATGGTCATATTCATGGTCACATTTTTTTCAAAAATAAAATAGCAGATATACGATTACTAACTCCCAATTTATTATAAATACTTGTAACATAGTTTTTCACAGTACCTATTGTTAAAAATAGCTTGTTACATATTTGTTTATTGGTGTACCCTGCGCATAATAGGTCACAAATTTCTTTTTCTCTTTCAGTAATTTGAAATGAGTTTAAATCCATTTCATTTTCCGTAATAACTTTCTGAGTTTTTAAAACTCTAGTAACAAGTTTGGCAGCTATTTTAGCTGGTAGTATCATGTCCCCATTAAAGCAGTCCTTAATTGATTGAATTAGTCTGTCCCCATCAATATCCTTTAGTATATATCCATCCGCTCCACAAGCTAAGGCCTCAATTATCATATCATCTGTATCAAAGGTAGTGAGGATTATTATTGATATATCCTTAAATTCCTCTTTAATAAGCTTCGTTGCCTCAACACCATTTAATATGGGCATTCTTATATCCATAAGTATTACGTCAGGTTCTACTTGTTTGACGAGTTTATAAGCTTCTCTCCCATTGCACGCTGTACCAACCACTTCTAAATCCTCTTCTAAATCTAGTATGGTTTTTAATCCGTCTCTCATTAAGGTTTGATCATCTACAACTAGAATCTTTATCATCTATTCGCCCCCACACTATTGGTATCTCAATATAAATTGTAACCCCATCATTAACTTCAGATTGAATCTTAAAAGTTCCTCCTACCTCTTCTACCTTGGACTTCATATTATATAGCCCAAATCCTAATTTAATTTCTTCGGATCCTTTTCCTGTATCCTTTATAGAATATTTTATTCTGTTATCTTCATAGTTCAATATAATTTCAAATCGCTTACTCTTTCCATGACGAATACCATTAGTAATACCCTCTTGCAATGCCCTATAAATTATATTCTCTATTTTTTTATCAATATTGGGTATTTCAGAAAAGTTATATTGGATTGTTACTTCACTATTTTTCTCAATTTCTGCGATAAACGTTTTTAATAAATCTGCAAAATTTATTAAATCTTCGCCCTCCTTTAAGGCCCTAACTGATTTTCGAATATCATGGAGTCCAGTCCTTACTTGCTCCTGTGCTAAATTCAACTTATCTAAAGCTAAATTGGGATCTCTTTTAATTAACCTTTTACTTGCCTCAAGTTGTATTGTCACAGTAGTTAATATGTGTCCAACAGTATCATGGATCTCGCCTGCTATTCTATTTCTTTCCTTAAGTATAATTACTTCTTCTTTTTCTTCATATAATTCTTGAAGCTTTTCATATGCTCTTTCTAATTCCTTTGATTTAGCTTCTAATTCTTTAGATATTAATTGAGCTCTACCTTTTTCAATAATTTCGCGCCTTACAGTAAAGGTTGAAATATATGTGACAGCAAAATTTATTGTAATTACCGCTATACCATAAAGATTAAGTACATCATAATTTATATTAACTAAAATTATATATAATATGTAGTTAGTCATTGCAAAGCATAATCCTACTTTAGTAGAATTATTTATAGTTACCTCTCCGACTTTTGCTAGAAATAAGATAATCGACAGTCCCGTAGTGTCTAGCAATACTATAGCTGATATTATTATAATATTTACAGTCCATATAATAATCATTCGTTTATTGATTTTCTTATTAACTAACTTATCATGTTTGGTATTATTAATTCCTATAATAAATGTAATCAATAATATAATAAAAGCAGATAGAAGTAATACTCTTTTATCATTTTCATTGTTTTTAATCATTATAATCATTGTCATAAATTCTATAATATACATTACCGCGGCAAAAAATTTCATATTTTTATTTTTCAAAATGCTCCACCACCTATCTTTAATGAATACTCTTCTTAAAAATCATATATAGTTTTACTTCCTATAATACCATTATTCTACAGATATGTTTAATATCCTTCAAATCATAGAAGTTCCAATGCTATTAAATTACTATAAACTTAAAAGAAAGTTATAGCTACACCTTATTTCCTGATTCCTCTGCCCTTACATCTGTTTTTAATTTAAACTAAAATAAAGCATGAATAAAAATATATTTTCCATATATTTTTTTCATACTTTATTATAAACGGTGCAACTTTTTTATAAAGCTACAAATTTTTTTTATTTTAAACTTAGTTATTCCACAGTTACAGATTTTGCCAAATTTCTTGGCTTATCAACGTCGCAACCTTTTTGGATTGCCATGTAATATGACAATAATTGTAGTGGAATTACTGAAATAACTGGTACCAATATATCCATTACTTTTGGTATATAAGTTACAGAATGAACAGCTTCCTCAATTTCAGTATGCCCTTCTAGTGCGAAAGCAAATACTTTTGCTCCTCTAGTAGTTATTTCTTTTATATTACTTACCATCTTGTCATATAATGCTTCTTGAGTTGCAAGT
>JANZQE010000382.1:0-4502 GCA_038040705.1 Clostridium sp.
TCTAGCAGGATTTGTTATTTTAGCTGTACACGCAATAGTAACGCTGATTCTAGCTAAACTATTGAAGTTAGACTTATTCACTTGTGCAATAGCTAGTCTTGCAAATATAGGTGGAGTTGCATCGGCACCAATTCTTGCAGCGGCATACAGTGAAGCACTAGTTCCAATAGGAGTAGTTATGGCCCTCATGGGTTATGTAATGGGAACTGGATGTGCACTTGTAGTAGGTAAAATTTTATCTATAATGTAAGGGGAATCAAATAAACTATTTATGCAATTAACAAATAAGCCCTAATTATTCAATCATGAATAATTAGGGCTTAAATAAGCAAGAAGTTTATTTTAGTACATCTATACTCTGCGAAAGAGCAAGATAGACAAAAAAACACTCATAAACGAGTGTTTTTTTTGGTGCAGATGACAGGAATCGAACCTGCATGCCGTAAAGCGCTAGACTCTGATTCTAGTGCGTCTGCCAATTCCGCCACATCTGCATAAATGGTGATTCATATTTACTTTATCCAACTACATTATATACCTTTTGACTTATTTTGTGTAAATTATTCTAAAATAAAGAAATTAGTGGTGAATCAATGAAGTTATAAAGTTAATTGTAGGATTATTGTTAATATGATACAATATATAGGAATTTATTTACAAGGTATAGCTTATATACAAGTATCAAAAGATAGTAGTATATAAAATAAGTAAATGCTACATTAAAACTAAAATAACAGGATGGTGATTTTATGCTAAAAGCAGTTATATTTGATATGGATGGAGTAATTATTGATAGTGAACCAACACATATGAAGCTAGAAAATGAGGCTTATAAAAAATTAGGCATAGATGTTTCGACAGATGAACATCACTCTTTTGTAGGAACAACTTCATATTATATGTGGGGGGTTTTAAAAAATAAATATAAACTTAATCAAACACTTGAGTAGCTAGTTGATTACGATAGAAACATATATTTTAAATACCTAGTGTCAGATGAATGCGAAATAATTCTTATAAATGGGGTTAAAGAGCTAATAAAAGACTTGCATGAAAATGGAGTAAAATTAGCCATTGCATCATCATCACCACTAAATGTAATCGAGGCTGTAGCAAAGAAATTTAAAATTGAACAATACTTTTTAGCTTTTGTTACTGGTGACTTTGTAAAGAAAAGCAAACCTGAACCAGATATATTTATTTTTGCATCAGAGAAACTGGGGGTAAATCCAAGAAATTGTGTGGTTATTGAAGATTCTCATAATGGGGTTCTTGCAGCTAAAAAAGCAGGTATGAAGTGTGTAGGAATTAATAGCGATCATGAAGGGTCGCAAGATATTTCTATGGCTGATTTAGTAATCAATAGCTTTAAAGAAGTGAATTATAAAAAAATAAGTGAATAATTGGAATTTAAGCTTTGATATTTAAAGAGAGTTGGAAAAGTCGGTGGGGTTTTTATATGTGCAGTGGTGTTTAAGAAAATTCAGCATATTTAATTTGTATAATATAAGTTATTTACTAAAAAGCATTGTATAAGGTACAATATTGAGATATAATTTCTCTAACACATTAGAAATTAATAAATTATGGGAGGGATACTATTATGATAGATAAATTTGAAACATCAGATGCAAATGTTCAAGATAAAGGAATAAAGGTTTTTGTTTATGGTACGCTTTTGAAAGGTTATAGTGATCACGAAAAATATTTGTCAGAGGCTAAATTCGCAGGTAATTTTATCGCTGAAGGTTTTCAACTGTATGATTTTGGAGGCAATGACCAAGTAGTTTATAAGGAAATTGATAAAGTTAATGGTGAGATTTATATTATAGATATTGATACATTGGACAAACTAGATTCACTTGAGGTAAAAGGAAATTTATTTATAAGAAAATTAATTAGTGTAGTTAATGATAATGGTGAGGTTAAAGAAGCCTATACCTATGTATATAATAAGGATCTTTCAAAAAAAGTTGAAGCTAGTTATAATAGTAAGCCTAATTCATCTGTAAAAAGAAATGATTATGTTTGGTACGCAAGCTATGGATCTAACATGCTTTATGATAGATTGACATCTTATATTAAAGGTGGAGTTTCTAAATTTAATGGAGTGAATTATGCTGGTTGTAGGAATACATTACTGCCAAAGGATAGTAGACCAGTAACTATTCCATACAAAATGTATTATGGTAATGAAAGTTCTGCCTGGGGACATGGTGCAGTGGCATTTTTAGACACTCAAATTAAAGGAGAATCTTTAGGTAAAATGTACCTTGTTACTGAAGAACAATTCAAAGATATTGTAAGTCAAGAGGGAAACGATAAAAGTTGGTATAATCAGATTATTTCCTTAGGAGAGCACAATGGTATTGAAATTGTTGCAGTTACAAATAAAAACAAAGTAACATCTCACAACCCTTCTGATGAATATATTGGAGTGATTAAAATGGGTATAAAGGAAACATATCCTGATATGAGTGAATTTGAGATAATGAAGTATTTGGTCCAGTGCGGATTATAAAATAGTGAACAACCTAAATATATAGATATGTTTAGGTTGTTTTTTTATGCAATCACAGCGAAAACTTTGATTTATATACATATTTATACTATAATATAATCCTCTAGAAACATAAGTATAATGAGTTTTAGATGGAAAGGAGATGGTTTTATGAGAGGACAACTGTTAGTAAACATGGGGAACTTGCTCTTATCATTATCGGAAGTATCTGATATAGCGAATCCATTGATTGCGCAACATCAGCATAGAACTGCTTTTATAGCACTTGAGTTAGCTAAATTATCCAATGCAAGACCAGAAACTACTGAAAATATTTTTATGGCGGCGTTATTACATGATATTGGGGCAGTGACAGTGGAAGAAAAAATAGCTGTTCTTAATTTTAAGGGAGTAAATGAAAATATTCATACAATACGAGGAGAATTATTATTAAATCAAATACCATGGCTAAGAAAAATTTCAAAGATAGTAAGAAACCATCACAAAAATTGGAATGATTGGGAAGAAGGAATAGAAAACCCAATAGTTTTTTCGTCTCAAATACTCTTGCTTGCTGATTATGTGGAGAGATTAATAGATAGAAATAAATATATATTGCATCAAAGCAACGATATAGTAGAGGCAATAAAGAAGTTATCCGATACAGTTATTAATAAAAATATAATAGATTATTTTGTTGATTTATCAAAACGGGAAGAATTTTGGTTGGATCTAACTTCGCCACAAATATATTCATTGTTAATGAATCATGGACAATTTAAAAACATACAAGTAGGATTAGAAGATATATCATTAATATCAAATTTGTATCGAGACCTAATAGATTTTAAGTCCAGATTTACTGCTACGCATACAACGGGCGTGGCAGAGTGTGCGGTGAAGCTATCTGAATTATTCGGACTTGCAGAGTTGGATGTAAAATCTATGAGGATAGCAGGGAATTTTCATGATATAGGAAAATTAGTAATACCAAACAGCATTCTTGAGAAGCCTTCTAAATTAACCATCAATGAATTTGCAATTATGAGATGTCATACATATCACACATTCCGTACGTTAGATTCTATTGGCGGATTGCAACGAATAGCTGAGTGGGCAGCATATCATCATGAAAAACTAGACGGAAGTGGTTATCCATTTCACCTTACAAATGTGGAAATCGGAACGGGGTCTAGAATTATGACGGTTGCAGATATATTTACTGCAATATCTGAAGATAGGCCTTATAGAAAAGGAATGGATAAAAATCAAATATACAAAATTTTTAAAACACAAATAGAAGAAAAGTTATTGGATAAAAGGATTGTTGAATTGTTATTTGATAATTATGAAATAATAAGGACACAAGTAAAAATAGAACAATCAAAAGCATTGGATTTTTATGAAAAGCGATTTTTAACAATTGCTGATGTAAATAAATCTAAATTTTGAATATAATTATATTCTTTTTTTTTGCATTTTATAAAACCCATGATACTGTCTAAAAGACTGATGGCAATCAATTTCATTATTATCCTCCTCCATTATTATAATTATAAAATTTAAAGTAATAAATCCAGATATAAAAATATCCGTTTATTTATTTACTTCGACAATATTTATAAATTATCTTTAAAACAAAAGGATTTACTGAACTTTTGTGGAATTAAGTAAATAATGTGATTTAAAGCCAAAACATAAAGGGGATTTTAAAGATGGAAGAACCGAAAATAAATATAATCATTGCTGATGATAACAAAAGATTTCGTGATATGCTTAAAGATTATATAATGAATCAAAATGATATGGTTGTTATTGGTATAGCAGAAGATGGACTAGATGCATTAAGACTTATTCAAGAAAAAAAACCTGATTTAGTAATACTTGATATGATTATGCCACAACTTGATGGCTTGGAAGTTTTAGATAGATTAAATGCTATGAATTTAGACCCAATGCCTCGTATAATTGTTTTATCAGCAGTTAGTAATGATAAAATAAG
>JANZQE010000383.1:0-7308 GCA_038040705.1 Clostridium sp.
ATGTGTGCAACAAACTGTTTGGCAATGCTGTCCTACCGGTATACGGTACTATCTTATGATTCCCGATGAGAAAGACATTACGCTTCCATTAGGGCACAATTGAAAAAGCGTGGAGTTCCTTGTTTAATGCGAACTAGACTAATATTCAACTGAAGCTGGAGAGAGTTGGACAAGAGTTTAGAAGAAGGAGCAAGTGTTAGTGGATGAATTTAAAATAAGTTCTATGACTGTGATGGCAGATTCACAAGATAATAGCGAATCTGTGGGAAATGGAACAATAAATATGTTAGAATCAAGGCACAACAACAGAGGAAAGGAAATATATTCAGCAGATAATGCACTCGCAGTTCTCGAACAAATCAACAGCGTTCTTGGAATATTCACATCATTCATAAGTGCTGTTGCGGCTATATCGCTACTGGTTGGTGGAATCGGCGTAATGAACATAATGCTTGTATCAGTTACAGAAAGAACAAGGGAAATAGGAATAAGAAAAGCAGTAGGCGCAACAACTAAAATAATATTAATGCAATTTTTAATTGAATCAGTTATTTTGTCCTCAATAGGAGGTATAATTGGACTTATACTCGGAATTGTTGGTGCAGAGATAATTGGTAGTTTTGCCGGGATAACACCCGTTGTATCTTTAACAGCAGTAGTTGGATCTATTTTGTTTTCTTCAGCAGTAGGTGTTTTCTTTGGGATATACCCAGCCAAGAAAGCAGCAGAATTAGACCCAATTGATGCTCTTAGATATGAGTAAAATTAGGGCGTAAAAAATAGTGCCAGTGGCACTATTTTTATTTTGCTTCAAATTCTTCTATCATAAATTTATCAAAGTGAATTTCGTCAATAAAATTATTTTCATCAAAACTAGTTTTATGTCTTTTATTATATTCATTGATATTAGATTTTAGCCAGTAAGGTGTTGAAATATCAAATTTGTAACACAATTCTGTTATACAGATTTTTAAATTTTCTTGATAACTATCTTGGTCTTCCGACATTGCCACTTCATCCATTATCATTCTATTATCATACATTAATTTGCCCCAAATTTTTAACATTTTTAACCTCCTTGCTTCTATTCGGCCTTATATAAGTGTCATTAACTTTTATTAGTCATAAGTCTATCATAAAACATAGTTAAAGTCATGCAATATATTTGAACTCTGATTATTTTCTATGAATATTGCATATACTCAATCTTATATACAATTCTATCACATAGGAGGAATAAATAGCATGGTGAATTTAGCCCTGATTCATTACGTGTACATTATAATAATTATATTAATCATAGTGATAATTGCACTCAAAAAAGATGTTATACTTCCATGTGTTCTAGGAATTGGAGTAATAGGTTATATTTCTACAGGGAATATTTTAAGTGCTATTCAGATTATATATAAAGCAGTAGTGGTATCTGGTAAAGAATTTATTGAGGTGGTTGTAGTTATTGCACTTGTTAATGCAATGTCCAGTGCGCTAACGGATATAGGCGCTGATGAGTTAATTACAAAACCAATGAAGAAATTAATGATAAATAAAACTATGTCTTTTTTTGCGCTAGGGATTACAATGACCATAATTTCATGGTTTATTTGGCCAACACCTGCAGTTGTTTTTATAGGGGCATTAATGGTTCCTGCCGCAGTTAAGTCTGGTTTACCACCTGTATGGGCTGCAGTAGTCTTATGTATATTTGGAAATGGTGTAGCTTTATCAAGTGATTTTGTTTTACAAGCAGCACCATCAATAACTGCTAAGGCTGCAAATTTGGATAGTCCGCTAGGAATTATTAAAGAGAGTCTTCCCTTTTGGGGTATAATGAGTATAGTTACTATTACTACAGCATTTATACTTATGAAAAAAGACAAAAGCATAGCAATTAGCATTAATGCAGGAATACCTGAACCTAAAGAGTTAGTACGAAATGGATTAATAGGAGCAAAGATAATGGCAATTGCTGCTCCTTTAGTCTTTTTAATAGATATCATATTAATAAAAAAAAATGGATTACAAGGCTCGGATTCTACAGGGTTAATAGGTGGGACAGCAGCATTAATAATGATAATTTCATCTATAATCCACCGTGGTATTAAAAATTCATTAGGTGATGTTACTAAATATATTAAAAATGGGTTTACTTTTGGTATAAACATATTTGCACCAATTATAATTATCGGTGCTTTCTTTTTTTTAGGAAGTGAAGGTACAGCAATAGAGATATTGGGCCCAGGGGTTAGTGGGATTTTAAGTGATATAGGACTATATGCAGCAAATAACGTTCCCTTATCCAAATACTCCATCATAGGTATTCAAACAGGTGTAAGTACTCTTCTTGGTCTTAGTGGTTCAGGTTTCGCAGGTCTTCCTATAGTCGGGACATTAGCTCATACCTTCTCAAATGCTATTGATATAGATAAGGAGGCTATTGCAGCCTTTGGGCAAATAATTACTGTGTGGATAGGGGGAGGAACCATAATACCTTGGAGCGTGGTTGCTGCAGCTGGTATATGTAAGGTTGAACCTTTTGAGGTAGCTAGGAAGAATATTATACCTGTTACCAGTGGAATAGTTGCTACAGTGATACTAGCTATGATAATATTATAGTCTAGTAATTTTAAAAAAATATACTAATCTATTTTAAGGAGAATTAAAACCAAATGAACATTCAATGTTTTGGAGTGAAAAAATGTTTTGATACGCAAAAAACCGAAAGATTTTTTAAAGAGAGAAAAATAAAATATCAATTTATAGATTTGAAAATTAAAGGCTTAAGTAAGGGTGAGCTAAAAAGTGTAAAAAATGTAGTGGGTCTAAATAAATTAATTAACACAAAGGTAAAGGATTATAAAAAATTAAATTTAGATCAAATAAGAGGAGAGGAAACTAAAGAAGAGATTTTACTTGAAAACCAACAGCTTTTAAATACCCCTATAGTACGTAATGGGAAAGAGGCAACTGTGGGATATGCACCAGAAGTATGGACAACCTGGGAATAGGAAAAAAAATAAGAAAGTATTCCAGGAGATAACAATAATTTATCTTCTAGAATACTACACTGATTTGTGTGTTAATTAGACTTCATATTTTTAAGCATAGGTAATAATTTCTTAGCTAAGATTATGGCTATTACAGCTTTTGCAAAGTCACCAGGGATAAATGGTAAACAAGCGTACTTAAGCGCTCCATAAAAATTTATACTTTTTCCTAAATAACTTGTAAATATAAAGTAAAAGTATGGAACTCCAACGAGATATATTACAAAACTTCCCAAAACCACAGAATATATTATTGTAGAAAGAGATTTGTTTTTTTCTGTAAGTTTACCTATTACATAGGCTGCTGCGATAAAACCTATTACAAACCCAAATGAAGGGCTTACTACAGAAGTTAGGCCTCCAATTCCACCAGCAAAAATAGGTAAGCCAACTAAACCTAAAATAACATATATAATTTGGGATAGAGCGCCGAGCTTAGCACCTAATATAAGTCCTGATAAAACAACAAAGATAGTTTGAAGTGTTATGGGAACCGGACCTAGAGGTATAGAAATAAAGCCCCCTACCGCCGTTAGCGCTGTAAATAAAGAAGTAATTATTAGATCCCGTGTAGATATTTTCAAAATATATTCCTCCTAAAAAGTTATAACTTGCATAATACCATGATGTACGTAGTGAATTCGCTTTAATTATTATTGTAAACTGAATTATATTATTTAGTTTACAATAATATAGCATGATTTATTTCTAAAGTCAAACAAAACAATATGTTGTATTTTATTTGAAATATTTAATAGGAGGTTTTAAATTGTCTTTAAGTAATTTTTTTAAGTTCGTTGAAATTCAAACAAAATTAGCTAGTATGATACCATTTATAGTTGGAACCCTATATTCTTTATACCGATATAAAAGCTTTAATTTAAAGAATTTTATTATAATGGGTGTATCACTATTAGCCTTCGACATGGCAACTACTTCAATTAACAACTATATCGATTACAAAAAAGCTTTAAATGAGCATGAATGTGATAAGGAAAATAAAAATCTGATTGTAAGATATAACATTAAAGAATCAACTGCCGTAGGTATAATTTATACCTTACTTTCAATAGCAGTTTTTTTCGGTATTTTATTAACTTTAAACACCAATATAGTTGTACTTCTAATAGGAGTGGTTTCATTCTTAGCTGGAATATTCTATACATATGGGCCTGTTCCAATTTCGCGTATGCCACTAGGTGAGGTCTTTTCTGGAGTATTTATGGGATTTATAATCCTATTTTTATCATGTTACATTCACGTATTTGATAGAAATATAATCTCACTCATATACCATAATAACATAATGAATATAAGCATAAACCTACTGGAAGTGTTTTATATCTTCCTAATTGCTATTCCTACAATTAACGGTATAGCAAACATAATGCTTGCTAACAACATATGCGATGTTGAAGAAGATATTATAAATAATAGGTTTACATTGCCTTACTATTTAGGTGTAAAAAATTCACTTAAACTATTCAAAGCTTTATATTATATGGGATACCTAGGCATTATATTGTCTGTTATATTAAAAATTTTACCAATTGTATCACTCCTTTTAATTCTAACAATAATACCAATCAGTAAAAATATAAAATCATTCTGCAACAATCCAATAAAAAGCAAAACCTTTATTTTGTCAGTACAAAACTTTGCAATAATGAACATAACTCACATTTTACTATTATTAATAGTAATTATATTTAATTAAAGTGCTAAAAATTTTACTTAGGAGCTGATTTTATGGATAAGAGGTTAATAATAGATAAAACAAAGGAATATGTAAAGAGTAAACTAGAAGGTGAAGGAACCGGTCATGACTATTGGCATATACTTAGGGTTTATAAAACTTCCATTTATATAGGGGAAAAAGAAAATGCTGATTTATTCATAGTAGAACTTACTGCACTATTACATGACATTGCTGATTGGAAATTTAACGCCGGTAATAGTGATATTGCCACAAGTCTTATTAGAACTTGGTTAGAAAGTTTAGGGGTGGAGGATCACATTATTAATAAGATTAATAAAATAATAGAAACTATGTCATATAAAGGCGGCACTACAAATGCTAGTCAAGAAACCATTGAAGGAAAGGTTGTTCAGGATGCAGATAGATTAGATGCTTTGGGTGCTATTGGGATTGGAAGAGCTTTTGCCTATGGTGGATATAAAAAGCGAGAATTATACAATCCTAATATAAAGCCACAAAAATACAATGATTTTAAAGAATACAAAAAAAATGTTGGTACAACAGTTAATCATTTTTATGAAAAACTGCTGTTACTAAAGGAGCTAATGAATACTGAGTCTGGTAAAGCGATGGCAAAAGAAAGACATGAATTTATGGAGGGATATTTAAATCAGTTCTTTAAAGAATGGAATTGCAATGAAACTGATTCAACATTTGTTGAAATTAAATAAAAAGGTAAAAAGCAAGATTAACTAAAGTTAGTCTTGCTTTTTACCTTATTTTATATAGTAGGTGTACGGTACCTATGTACATAAAATCCTTTATTAAATACGTCAGGGTTATATAGTATTTCAGTGCTTTCAAAATAAATTTTAACCTTTCTGTCTATGACAAAGGATATATCGCATGCGGTTATAAAAAAATCATCAACTCTTTGTTTATCCAAAACAAGCCCTAGTGCAGGCATACCTCAACCAAAAGCTAAAACTTCTAATCTTATAACTCCATTATCTTTAGATTCCATTAATGCCATTAATGCTTTATTTGCTTTATCATTAAACGTTATAATCATTTTCCATCTCCTTAATATATAGAGTGTAGTATCATTATAACCTATACTACACACAATATATTTAAATCTACATATATTTCTCGAATTATTTATTGACGAAAGACATTTAAACGTATACAATATACTTAACCGGTTTAGTGAATCGGTTAAGTTAAGAAGAGGTGATTTATTATATGAGTAAAATTTGCGTCCTTGGAAGTTTAAACATGGATATAGTATTAAAAGTAGAAAATATGGCTAAGATTGGTGAAACTATTTTTGCTAAAAGTATAAGCAATATTCCTGGAGGAAAAGGTGCAAATCAAGCAGTTGCTTGCGTCCGAATGGGATCAGATGTGTACATGATAGGTAAGGTTGGATTCGATAGTAATGGTGATTTCTTAGTTAATCAGCTTGCAAGTGATGGTATAAATACAGATTATGTTTTTAAAGATAATAAAGAAACTACTGGTACAGCTATAATTAACGTAAATAGCCAAGGTAATAATTCTATAGTTGTGGTAGCTGGTGCTAATATGGGTATCAATATAGATGAGATAAAACAAACTTATTCAATTATAAAGGATTGTAATGTAATGATTGCACAATTTGAAACACCTAGTGAAATAACAATTGAAGCTTTCATTTATGCAAAGTCACAAGGGGTTATAACAATACTTAATCCTGCTCCTGCAAAGAAACTAGACGAAAATTTATTGAAATATACAGATATAATAATTCCTAATGAAACAGAGGCTTTTGAGCTTACAGGAATTTTAGCACATGATTTAGAAAGTGCTAAAAAAGTAGCTGAAAGCTTTCTAAATAGTGGAGTTAAGTACGTAATAATAACGCTAGGTTCAAAGGGTGCTGCATTAATAACTAAAGAAAGAGCAGAATTAATTCCAGCAATTTTGGTTGTGGCCATTGATACAACTGCTGCAGGAGATAGTTTTATTGGAGCAGTTGCAAGTAAACTCGGCACTGAGGTATTAAGCTATGAAAGTCTTAAAAAGGCTATAATTTTTGCGAATAAAGTTTCTTCAATAGTAGTTCAAAGATCAGGGGCTCAACCATCTATACCAACTATAAAAGAAGTACTAGACGTATACGGAGCAGATATAAGTTAACAATGGTATTTTTTTAGCGGAATATAAGGAGGCACAATCATGAAAAAAACTACACTGCTAAATTCACAAATATGTGAAGTAATATCTAAAATGGGACACAAAGATACAATAGCCATTGGTGACTGTGGTCTACCAATACCAGATACAACTAAAAGAATAGATATTGCACTAATTAAAAATATACCTGGTTTTATTGAAACTTTAAAATCAATATTAACAGAACTTCAAATAGAAGAAGTAATAGTGGCTAAGGAAATAAGTGAAGTTAGTCCTAATATATTTAATGAAATAAAAAAGGCAGTTGGCGATGTAAAAATTACATTTATAACTCATGAGGAATTGAAATATCAGCTAAAAGAGTGCAAGGCAGTAGTAAGAACC
>JANZQE010000384.1:0-4447 GCA_038040705.1 Clostridium sp.
AAGGCATTAGGTTGTTAGGAACACCATTAGGTGCTTCACCAATTAATGCACTCTCATGTGCCCCTACGGGATTAAAATACCTAAGGATTGCAACTGAGAAGAGCGGATTTGCATTAACTACGTCAGTAAGAATTCTCTCACTTATGGCTTTTGTTTCGCCATATGGATTTGTAGTAGGTAAAAGGTTCATAGTCTCTACAAATGGTACAGTATTGTCCCCGTATACTGTTGCCGATGAGCTAAAAATGAATTTCTTAACATTATACTTCTTACAAATCTTAGTAAGAACAATTGTACTTACCAAGTTATTATAATAATATGCTAATGGCTTTTCTATAGATTCACCTACCGATTTAAGTCCAGCAAAATGAATGATGCCATCTATTTTGTGGTTATCGAAGACA
Source organism: Clostridium sp. (assembly GCA_038040705.1). Lineage (GTDB taxonomy): Bacteria > Bacillota > Clostridia > Clostridiales > Clostridiaceae > Clostridium_AD. The sequence goes on from JANZQE010000384.1 coordinate 405, forward strand.
GTCTCTACTGCGGCTTCATCTGTTACGTCTATCTTATAAAAAATAATCTCTTCATTCATTAAATGTTCTATTTTTTCTATAGTCTCTATTTTGCTGTTGCAGAGATTATCGGCAACAATGACTGTGTGACCTGCTTCAAACAATGCAACACAGGTATGTGAGCCTATATATCCGGCGCCGCCGGTAACTAATATATTCATTGAAATACTTTCACCACCAATTCTTTCAATTTAAGAATTTTGCTACTATTATTATATCATATGTTAATTACTTTTTTCATAATTTTTCGTCTATTGATTTGTTCTAACTGATAATATGTCAAATGTTGTTGAAATGTACAAAATTCTGTTGAAAAACTAAGTAATTTGAGATATAATGTAATCAATTAAATAAAAAAAGGTGAACTGTAAAAATACTATATAATATACAAATATTTATAAAATAGATAGGAGGTTGCATATGAGCATTTTAGTCAATATATTTACGGTAGTTACAGGCCTCGTACTAATTTTTCTTGTTATTAATTTAATAGTAAATAAAAAGATGACTGAATCACAGTCGGTATTATGGTTGATTATTGGTGTAGTTGCAATTATATTAGGTTTTTTCCCTTCAATAATTACAATTACAGCAGATTTTTTAGGGGTATGGTATCCGCCTACTATTGCTTTCTTAATTGCATACATTGGATTATTATTCATTGTTTTAAAAAACACAACTGTTATATCTATTCATAGTAATCAAATCAGTGAATTATTTATGCAAGTTGCTTTGTTAAATTTGGAAAATGAAAGGTTGAAGAAAGAAATAAAGTTAAATGGTGAGGAGGTAGATTGTCATTAAAGTACTATTATTCGGGAAATATGACGTATTTACTTTAAGTTTGATATCTAGATTAAATAAAGAAGATTACAGGGTTTTTGTTGTAACAGGAAATGTTAGAAAGGGTAGACCAAAACCAATGGAAGTTTTTCAAGAATACAATTTTGCATATGACAGTGATAGCATTCCATATATTTTAAAGAGTGTTGAAGCTGACATTGTGATATTTGCTGGTGCATTAGACAGTGCGTTTGATTTGGAAAATGAATCTACTCAGGCAGCGAAATATATGGCAGGTCTTACTAATGTTATGATTCATTGCAAAGACTCAAATATAAAGCAGCTTATATATATTTCTTCATGTTCTATATTTGGTGGCAATACCGAGGGTGTAATTACTGAAGATACAGAACCAATACCCATAAATAATCGCGATAAAGCAATTCTAATGGGTGAAAAAATATGCACGAATTATCACAAGGAAGTTAACTTTACCGTAAGTATTGCTCGAGTTAGTGAAATCTATGGAAAATATAAAGATGAAGTTTTAGAAGATAATATATGTACAAGTATATGTAAAGAGGCAATAGAAGGCAATGGAGTTACAGTTTATAAAAATATACAACACAATTTAATATATGTGGACGATGTTGTTGATGCTATATATAGAATTACAAAGGAAAATTCAGAAAAAAATGCTGTGTATCACATAACATCCCAAGATACTTCCGCATATTTAGAAGAGCATTTAGCTCAGTTGCTAGTATACATAACACACAAAAAAAATCGAATTGATATAAGAGAGTCTTTAGACAATTATACTAATCACGACTACCAATCAGAAAATATTAAAAAACTTGGATTCAAGGAGAAGTATGATATTAAAAATGGAATAAAAAATGTACATGCAGTCATAGAGAAAAAATCAGCTAATGCAAATAAAAAAGATAAAATAAAATCATCTTTAACTGGTGATCTATTAAAATTTAGTGATAAAACAAGGAGTAAATTACTCCCTTTAGTTGAAATTATAATTTTCTTCTTAGCACTTCAAATTTTTGTTATAATCACCAGAAACTTTAATTTCCATCAGGTAATTGATGTTTATTTACTATATGTAATACTTATTGCTTTAATCTATGGATATTTACATGCCTACTTTACTGTTATATTAAGTGTAATAGGTAAAATATATATTGCCTTATCATGGAATAGTCAATATATAGCCGTTGATAACTATAATATCATTCTTTGGATTCTTGAAATATTTTCAATAGGAGTCTTAGTAGGATATATAAGGGATAAATATAAGAGGAAATATGAAGATTTAAATGACGAAAAAAAACAATTGCAATTAGAACTTACAAATATTAAAGATATTAATAATAGTAATGTTGAAATTAGGAGTTTATATGAAAAAAGGCTAATAAATTATAAAGATAGTTTTGCTAGAATTTATGATGTTGTATCACAATTAGATGTAATAGAGCCAGAAAGAGTTATATTTAAGTCTATTAATGCTATAGGCGAAATAATGAATACTCATGATGTTGCAATCTATACATGTGACAGTAATTCGCAATTTTGCAGATTAATAGCTGCATCTTCTGAGAAGGCAAAGACAATGAAAAAATCAATTAATATTTCTGCCCATAAGGATATGCACATGAAATTTAATAGAGGAGAGATATATGTAAATAATACACTGAATCCTGATTATCCTGTCATGGCTGGAGGAACATATAAGGATGGACAATTACAGACGATAATTATGATTTGGTCGCTACCCTTTGAAAATAACAATCTTTACGAAATAAATATTTTTGGTGTGCTATGTAAACTTGTGGAGAAAACAATGGATAGAGCATACGAGTACATGGAAAATATAAACAAATCCTATAACATTAAATACGACGATATTATGAATTCAGAAGCGTTTGAAAAAGTACTACAGTTATACACATATGGAGAAAAAGAGGATTTAGTTGATTTCTCATTATTAAAGGTAAAAGCTTGCGAGGGTATGTCTGAAGAGGTGTTTTATACTCTGTTAAAAGAGCAAGTTAGGGACACAGATTATATAGGTGTTAATAGAATTGAAGAAACATGTATTCTTTTAACTAACTCCAATGAAAAGGAAGCTGAATATGTTATTGATAGATTGAGTAAAAATAAAATTATAGTAGAATTCGGTGATAGAAATGAAAATAAATAAGATGGAAATAATTATTTATATGTTAGTGATTAATTTTATTATTGCACTTATATATCTGTTTATCAAATGGGTAAAAAAAGACTTAAACGGTGGAATAATAATGAGTATTTTTATGATTATGTGTCCAATTGTAGGGCCCTTGTATTTATTTTTATCATGGGCTTTATATGAAATATACTTTAAAAGAAGAGCACTGGATATTAGTATAGAAGAATTAAGCTTTAGGAAGGAAAAGATAGAAGTTATTTTAAAACCTGATATGAGTAGAGCATTAAATAAAGTACCTCTCGAGGAAGCTTTTATAGTATCTGATAAAAAAAGTACAAGAAAATTATTGCTTGATGTGATACGAGAAGATAGTAATGGATCTTTAAAAACAATATTAAATGGGGTAGAACACTCAGATAGTGAAGTGTCTCATTATGCAGCTGCAGCTATTTCAGATAGCATTAGTGAATTCAAAATAAGAGAAAAACAATTAAGAGATAAATACAACAAGGATAAAGGTAATAGAGAGCTATGTGATAAATATACAGATTATCTAAATGATTTCTTATCACAAAAGATACTATCAACAGCAGAGCAAGTGTTTTATTGTGATTTATTTCAAGAACTAATAATAGCAATGGAAGAATATTTACCATCTGAAATTTCAGGTGAATTATATAACAAATTAGTTTGTAGTTTACTAGACATCGAAAAAAATGATAAGGCGAAGGTATGGGTTGAAAAAGCGCTAATTAACAATGGAAATGAATTAGGGAGCTATAAAGCGGCATTAAGATATTATTACATCAATAAGGATAGAAGTGAATTTTTATTGTTGATGGGAAAACTAAAAAAATCTGATGTGCTTTTAGATCATGATGTTTTAGATATGGTACGATTTTTTACCCACTAGGAAAGAGGTGATGTAATGTATGTTAAAAGTATAATTAATTTTATTAATGTTTTCGCAGCTTATTTTATTCTAATAATAATGGTTACATCTTTTATGGTAAAGCCT
>JANZQE010000385.1:0-21134 GCA_038040705.1 Clostridium sp.
AAACACTGCTGAGAAAGCATTACTCCTAGGTCTAAGATGTGCAATAGTTCTTAGATACTCAAAAGAATGTCTTTTCTTTTGAAGTGGATAATCAGTGTCTGACATTCCCTCTACAAGTATTTTAGTAGCCTTAACTTCAAATGGTTGTTTCGCGTCTGGTGTCAAGACTAACTTTCCTTCTATTGTCAAAGAAGAACTTATCGGTAGCTTAGCTATTTCTTCAAAGTTTTCTAAGTCTTCCTCAAAAATCACTTGAATGTTTTTAAAAAAACTTCCGTCATTAACTTCTATAAATCCAAAAGCTTTAGAAGATCTTAAAGTTCGTATCCATCCAGAGATAGATACTGTTTCATCCCCATATTTTTCTTTTTCTCTGTAAATCTGTTTTACTAACAATTTTTCCATAAAATTGACCTCCTCCTAATATTATACTTTTCAAAATAATAAAAAACCTTCCGCCCCTTACTAATAAAGGGACGAAAAGTTATAATTTCGCGGTACCACCCAATTTGTCATAAAATATGACCACTCTAATCAGTACAGAACTATATATTCGATACTGCCCAATATTTAACGGATTGGACCCGTCTAAGCCTACTACCCTTGTGGATTTCGGTTAGAAACTCTGAGATGTTCTTCAATATAACCTTCGCATTGGACTTTCACCATCACCAACTCGCTTTGACTACCTTTTATATCTACTCTTCTCTTCACAGTTTTTATATTTAAAAATCACAATAATTAGCATGTGCATTAATTATTTTTATATTCTACTTAAAATTATAGTGTTTTTAATAATAATTGTCAAATTTTTTTTTAAATGAAATGTTAAATTAAAAGCAACCATTAATAATCTAATAGTTGCTTTTAATGTTTGTTCTATTATCTAATACTACTAGTTATATTTTTAGAAAATAGAAGAATCTCTGTACCCCTCTTCTCCATTTATTTCTTCGTCTTCAAATTGATCTATTTCACCGATAACTGAATCTCTTTTAGCTATTTCTCCAGTCACTTTGTTTTCAACAACGATATTGGATTTTACAACTCCATCTTCTTCGCTTATAAAGGATTTTGCTACAACGTCTCCTTTTTCTAAAGAGATCCCCTCTGTAAGTTTTTCTGGGTGATCAAATGTAACAGGTTTGCCATTTAATTTATCACTCATTTTATAATCACTTCCCTTCTGCACTTAGTTTGCGCATCAAGAGTTTCAATTATACTTTGAAAATGTTTCCTAAATTAATGTGTAAACCCTTCTCCCAGTACTTCCCTCACATCTGCAACTGTAATGAAAGCATTTCTATCTATATCTTTAACCATTTTTTGAAGAGGAACTATTTCATTTTTACCAACCACTACGAATAACATCTGCTTTTCACCCTTTGTATACATACCAGTAGCATTTATTCCTGTAACACCTCTTTTTAAATCCATCATTAATATTTCCGATATTTCCACAGACTTATTCGAGATAATGAATACCGCTTTGGAAAAATTTATTCCTTCAAGTATACTGTCTATTACCTTTGTAACTATATATATAGATATTAGTGCATACATAGCCTTTTGAGCTCCAAATACAAAAGCACCTATTAGTACTATAGTCGAATCGATAACTAATATAATTCTAGCTATAGGCACATTTTTTAAATAAACCTTTATTATATTTGCAGCTAAATCGGTTCCACCAGTACTAGCAGATGCTCTTAATACAAATCCTAAGCCTGTTCCAACTAATACTCCACCAAATATACTAGCTATCAAAAGATCTACCTTAGGAGCAGGTATGTAGCTTGTATAGAAGAGCGCAAAAGACAAATATGCCGCTGCGAACATGGATTTACCCACAAATTCTCTTCCCTTTAATTTTATAGCAATAATAAGTAGTGGTATGTTCACTACAATATTAGTAAACCATAAAGGCACTCCTATTCCATAATGCTTTTCAGTAACATATTGAATAATAATTCCAAGACCTGCTACTCCACCTGTTACGAGTTTTAATTGTGCTAAAAACATATTAATTCCCGCTGCAAGTATTGTTGCTCCAATAATAATGTATAAATAATTTAAAATCTTTTCATTTTTTGTATCTCTTCTCATTTACTTTATCCTACTTTCTATATAATCAGCATATTACTTGTACACGAACATGAATTGATTGTGCTTTTCACTTAATAAATTTATCACAATTAATATGTTATGTAAATAAAAAAACTACTCTTTCGAATAGTTTATATCTTTTTCGTTAATTTATCCCGCAAATTTATGACAATATAAAAAGCACCCTATGCAATATTAATTTAGGGGGACTAAAAGAAATATTGCATGTGGTGCTTTTTTATTTGGTTTAATTAAATGATTAACATAAACAGCTTTATTTATTCAGATATATTAAAAAAACTTTAATATATTATTTCTTGGCCTGAATAATCTATTTGCACTGCTTTTACTTTGGGTATTTTAATCCTATCATAAAATTCTTTAGTTATACTAACATCATCCGCAAAGTGCATAGGTATGAGAAGTTTAGGTTGAATATTTTCTGCAAAATACTCTCCACCTATATAATAAAACTCTTGGAGTCTTGGATCTACAGGAAAAAAAGCAATATCAATAGGTTTTTCACTTTTTAATTTCAAAATCTCGGCTTTAAAGGAGGACTCTGCTAAAGATTTCTCTTCTAAACTATCTTCGATCCAGTGCCACCAATTAAGATCTCCAGCATGAAAAATAGTTAATCCATCAACTTTCACAAGAAACGATATGCCGATATCTGTTGAACCATACGCTTTTACATAAATATCCTCAACTAATTTTTCTTGGCCTTCTTCTATAAATGTATAGTTTGATTTATTTTTATTTATTATAATGTCACTACTAAATACATATTGTATATTGCTATTATATTTTTCCCATTCTAAAATACTAGGGTTATAATGATCTCCATGACTGTGAGATGTAAACACAAAAACATTCTTCATCCCTTTAATATTTTCAGGAGATAGAAGTGTTGGCTTCTTATTTGTGATCTCATTTTCTATAGGTCCTTTATAATAATCAAATATTAAGAAGTGATCTTTAGTCTTAATAGCAAACCCACTATGGTATATATAGTATATTACAGTTTCAATTTTATTCATAAATTTCTCCTCCTTGTAAATTGATGATATACTGTATAGTATATCTTAATTTTTATACAAAAGGTGGTTATGTTAAATGAAGTTTTCTTTTGATCATAATAATATAAACGTATTGGATCTAGAAAAAAGCGTGGAGTTTTATAAAAATGCTTTAGGATTTGTAGAAACTAGGAGATTTGATGCACCAGATGATAGCTTTACTCTTGTGTTTTTAGGTGATGAAACTACTTCTCATAAGCTAGAACTAACTTTCATGACTGATAGAACTGAGATTTATAATTTAGGGGAAAATGAGTTTCATCTTGCTGTAGTTACGGACAGTTTTGATGAAGCCTACCTACTCCATAAAGAAATGAGATGCATATGTTTTGAAAATAAACCTATGGGAATCTATTTTATCATGGACCCAGACGGCTATTGGATAGAGAGCATTCCAAACAGATAGTTATAGCCCATTTTAATTAAAAGGATGTTGCTGAGTTGCAACATCCTTTTATCATTTCCCCTTAACAATTTTAAGTTTACCATCCACAATATCAATTTTTGCGCTGCCACCTAACGATAGTTCTCCAAACAGTACTTCATCTACAAAATAAGTCTTTATTTCTCGCTGAACTACTCTATTAATTTCTCTGGCACCGTAAGCCTCTGAAAAACCTTTTTTGCTTAACCATTTGTATAGATTTTCTGTAACCACTAATTTTATATTTTTAGTTAAAAGTTTTTCTTCGAACTGTTTCATCGCCTTCTTAGCTATTTTAAGAGCCATAGCTTCATCAATTTTATTAAATACAATTATGTTATCTAATCTATTCCTAAATTCCGGAGAAAATACACGTTCTACTTCTTTAGTTATTGCTCCTCCTGAACCTTGTCGGTCTCCAAAACCAATTGTATGTTTGCTAGCCTCTCTTGCTCCTGCATTAGATGTCATTATTAAAATTACATTTCTGAAATCTGCCTTTTTACCTGTATTATCTGTAAGTGTTGCATAGTCCATAACCTGTAAAAGCACATTTAATATGTCAGGGTGTGCTTTTTCAATTTCATCCAAAAGCAATACACAATGAGGATTTTTTTTCATTGCTTCAACTAATAGTCCACCTTCTTCATAACCCACATATCCTGGTGGTGAACCAACAAGTCTAGCCACCGTGTGCTTTTCTTGGTATTCACTCATATCAAATCTAATAAGTGGAATAGCGAGGCTCTTTGATAATTGTTTACTTATTTCTGTCTTCCCTACTCCTGTAGGACCTACAAAAAGGAGAGATGCTACTGGCTTTTCTTCTTCATTAAAACCTGCCCTAGACCTCTTTATAGCTCTTACTAAGGTGTCAATGGCAGTACTTTGGCCGAAAACTTGCTTATTTAAATTGCTGTCCAGATTTTTTAGTGTTAGTGTTTCATTAGTTGATACACTTTGCTCTGGAATTTTTGCAATAGAAGCTACTACTTTTTCTACTGCACCTACCGTGATTACAATTTTTTCTTCACTTTCCTCAGCATAAAGTCTAGCATAAGCACCTGCCTCATCCATAACATCTATAGCTTTATCTGGGAGATACCTATCATTAATATACTTGCTAGATAATTCTACTGCTGTTTTTAGTGCTTCTTTTTCGTATGTAACCTTATGGTAATCTTCATATCTATCCTTAAGTCCCATAAGAATATCAAAAGCATCTTCAGTGGAAGGCTCCGGAACTTCAATTTTTTGAAATCTTCTAGCTAAAGCACTATCTTTTTCAAAATGCTTCTTATATTCATCATAAGTAGTTGAGCCAATAAATCTTACTTTACCATCTGCAAGAAAAGGTTTTAGTATATTAGAAGCATCCAAAGACCCCCCTGAAACTGCACCTGCTCCAACTATAGTATGGATTTCATCAATATAAACTATAGGTTTTTCCACTTTACTTATTTCTGTTAATACTTTTTTTATCCGCTCTTCAAAATCCCCTCTATACTTTGTACCAGCAAGGAGAGCTCCCATATCCAAATAGTATATTTTACTTCCCTTAAGCAGATTTGGAACTTTATCTTCAACAATTAATTGCGCGAGCCCCTCGGTGATGGCAGTCTTGCCTACCCCTGGTTCCCCCACATGCACTGGATTATTTTTAAGTCTCCTACACAATACCTGTAAGGTTCTCAGAAGAATATCATGCCTTCCAATAAGAGGGTCCATTTCTCCTCTTCTAGCTTTTTCTGTGAGCTCCACAGTGAAATTGCTCAAAAAGTTCCCTTCACTCTTCGGATTACTTTTCTCTTCATCAAAATCGTATTCTATTTCTTCTTTATTTTCTTCAAAATCAATTGACTCTTCTACTTCATTAATTAAGGTGCCATCAAAGTCAAAAGTATCCACTACAGATATACCATGAGCTATATAGTTAAGAAGATCTCTCCTCTTCATTTGCTGTTTACGTAGAAAATATGATGCAAAACTTTCTTCATCATCATACATGGCTACAATCACATCACCTATTTTAACCAGTTCTTTTCCAGAAAGCATAACGTGGTCTGCAGCTGTTGATAGAATTGTTTGGATTCCAATGGATTGAATTGGTTCTGTATCTTCTACAACATCTATATTTTCCTTTAAAAATTTAATTATTTCTTTTTTAAGCCTTTTAACATTTCCACCACTATTCTCTACTATATCAATACCTTCTTCAAAAAATAAAGAAGCGTACAGAATATGTTCTGGGGTGAAATATTCGTGATTGGACATCTGTGCTTCATTATAAGCCGCTGTAATAATCTCATTTACTATATTATCTAATTGCATAATTACTCCTCTTCTAGTGTTAATTTTAATGGGAAACCACTTTCTTCGCACATCTCAATAGCTTGGGCAATTTTTGTTACACCCATGTCATAACTATATATTCCTGCTGTGCCGCTACCTTTTTTATGGACATCAAACATGATTTTTGTGGCCTCCACAACCTGTTTTTTAAAAACACCAACTAAAACCTGCACAACAAACTCCATACTTGTGTAATCATCGTTATGAATGATGACCCTGTACATGCTAGGTTTCTTTATCTTTATTTCAATTTTTTCTTTAATGCTAACTCCATCATCAAAAATCTTCTGTTCTGACATAATTACCAACTCCACTGTTTTAATCAAGTTTATTTTCTGTGTTTTACTACAATTCTATTATATCCTACTTGCTTATATATTACTTCATTTACCCATACTATTTCAACTGTTTTATACTTTTTCCTCTTATATATAGAAATTAAAACATACTGATATTAAAAGTAACCCTTATTTTACTTTCTACATATTATGTAGTAGGTCTTAAGCCCTCTAGTTATCTACTTATTTTATTTACAGATGCCCAATCTCTATAAGAAAGGAGTATTTCTCTATGTTACCACACAATGATTGTGATAAATTAAGCAAATCAGAATTAAAACTGTTTAGGATTATCAAAATTTTACAAAATCAATCATGTTGCGATAAAAATATTATTTTAATATCTAAAAAAAGCTCAAAAAATAGCAAACATAAAAACACTATAAAACTAAATGATTTAAGTGTTAAAACGAATTTAAAGGAAAAAATGAATACGGAATGTATATTTCCTATAGAAAAATCTGATAAAATATGTAACACTTCTATTTTAGAAACGAATGTTGAAGATGATACAAAATATATACCTTTTATACAAGAAATAAATATTGAATATGATACAAACTGTAAAAAGAAGAATACACATAATAAAGAAAAAATTAATAATAACACTACTGCCAATGCAAAAAAAACAGAAAAGCACATATTTTTAGTTGATAGTAAGGTAATACCTATGTACGAAAATAATGATATCCCCCCCTTTAAAACAAAATAAGGGGATGTAGAAAACCAGGAACATAATATTTACTCTTATGTTCCTGGTTTTTTACATGTAACTATGTTAGCGTGGACTCGAATGCGGAGGTTTTTTGGAAATTTCCACATGCTGATTTTGCAATAATTTTATTGTTAAAAATAGTACTACCTTTTCAGTAATATTGTAAAAACCTTGTTGTAAATCTCCTGTAGAATCTTTGTTTATTGAATTTCCAACAATGTCAGATTCAACAATTTCAGCACTAATTAATTCACAGAATACTTCTTCATTAAAAAATTCAATAGTTTTAAAACTTTGCTCTAGAGTATCACTTACAGTTATATCTTCTCCACAAGGATTGAAAACTTTATTGCTAGTTTGTAGTATTTCCACTTCATCTTGATTAGTATTTGGTATAAACTTAGGGTAAGCGTTGAACGTGACTCTGGTACTGCATTTAAAAGGAACTTTAACTGTATCATGTTTAACTTTTTCACATGTTACTCCTTTATCATTATGTTCTTTAGTTATGTATTCTATATTCTTCCTAATAAAACCATCTATAAATAGTATTCCAGTATTGGGTTTGCCGTTTTCAGAATTAGGTATAAGTTTGCATTGATTTAAGTATACATTTTTTCTAATGCGTTTAATTTGTAATACAACTTCATCTAACTTAATATAAGATTCAATAGTAATAGTTACCGTACTTTCTGTTAACACCACTGGAATCTTTACCGTCACAGTATCTACATTGACTTCTGACGTATGCTGATTATTCTCACAAAGTGGTAACATTTCAGAAATAACCTTTGTTTTACAATTCTGAGTTGTAATCTCATCAACTTGACCATTATACACTTCTCCAACTTTTAACAAACTTCTCCTCCTATTAAAATGCTATAAATTAAAGTACTTGAAAGTTATTATTACTTTTCCTTCCTAAAAACAGACCCAAAACCACTCTTAATAAGCTTTGGGTCTACAGCATATAAGTTAATCAATATCTAATAGAAAAATTATAATATTGAATTGAGTTTATAATCTAAATTATAGTTTTAACAACCTCATGCAATTATTCTGGATTTATTGCAATTCGTATCTGTTGATTTTGCAATACTTTTAGTGTTAAATTCACTACTATTTTTTCAGTGAGTTGCGTGAACCTTTGCTCTGTAGGTGTTACGCAGTTTGAAGTTGGATTTGTGTGAATATCAACTTCAACAATATCTGCTCTTACTAATTCAACATAAGGTTTTTCATTAAAGTATTCTGTAAAGAAGAAACCCTGATCGCAAGGATTACGTCCAATCACTGGATCTGTACAAATATCGCAGCCTTGAAGTTTATCCGTAAAGTATCCTAATTCAGTTGCAGTAGTGTTTTCATTAAACTTAGGTGGAGTAAGGAAGTCAATTCTAGTAGTGAAACTAAAAGGAACTTGAACTGTACAGTGTCTTATATCTCCACATACATTTCCACATCCATTAGCTACTACTGGACAAGTTTGAGTTGCATACTCAATATTTTTTCTGATAAACCCTTCTATAAATAATATCCCAGTGGTATTATTGCCGCCTTGTGGAAATGGCATAAGACGGGATTGAGTTAAATATACATTCTTTTTAATACGTTTAATTTCGATGGCTTCTTCGTCTAATGTGATAGTTGCTTCAACTGGGATTGTTATATTTGTCTCTGCTAATACTACTGGTATCTTAACTACTACAGGCCCTTCAGCAATAACCTCAGGCGGTACACGATTTTGTTCAGTTAATGATACAGATTGAGTAGCAACAGTTGCGCAAGCAGGATCTAAACAAGCCGCAATTTCTTTATCTGATTTAGAATTTATATCCATATTACTATTATCCTCCTCTTAATTTAACGAAAATATAATCATTGAATCTTATATAAATAGTTCCCACTAAATTCATTAAAATATAATATTTATAGTGTACTCTTTACAGTATATACTATTATAATTTATGCTTATATGTTACATAAAAATGGTTTAAAATTTTAAAGTTTTACCTTATAAAAAATTTGTGACTTGTTATGCAATTGTTGTTGACTTTTAATATATTTTTGCATACAATAGTTTGCATAGGAACTATTGTATGCTTTGTTTTTTGAGTGAATAGTTTACGTGAAAACAGTCTAAAAATTCTAGCTTTACAGACGTAGGCCTTTTGTATAAATTAAGATTAATCGGGGGAATAAATTTATGAAAACAAACATTAAAATAGCTTATAGGTTTTTAAAATCTAATAAAGGTCAAACAATTCTTATAACAATGGGTATTGCCGTAGGTATATCAGTTCAAATTTTTTTAGGATTACTTATTAAAAATCTAAATGACGACCTTATTAACAATACAATAGGTAATACATCACAAATTACTGTACTTGCAAAAGATAAAAAAGACAAACTCTTTACGGACTATGATTCAATTACAAAATCTATTAAGGCAGCTGATGGGGATAAAATTGAAGATATTATGGGAGTCCTAGACTCTCCCGCTTTAATTCAAGTAGGAGAGTCAAAGGAGTCCATTATAGTTAGAGGTATGGACTACTCTGAAAATCAGGATATATATGATTTAAGTAATAAAATTATAGCAGGAAGCTTTCCGAATAGTGAAAATGAAATATTAATTGGTAAAGGTTTAAAAACAGATATTAACTTGCAGGTGGGTGATACAATAAAAATTTCAACCCCCGATAAGAGAGATTTGGACCTTGTGGTTAGTGGTATAGCTGATTTTAAGGTAAAAGAATTAAATAATAGCTGGGCAATAACAAGCCTATCCTTTGCACAAAATCTTTTTAATGAAGAGGGAAACCTTAGTTCCATAGAAATGAAAGTTGATAAGAGCGATATATTTACTACAGATGAATTATCTACAAGCTTATCTGAAGTTATGCCCCCTACTTTAAAGGTAGAAAACTGGAAAGATAATAACGAATCCTTATTAAATGCTCTTAGTGGACAACAATCTTCCAGCCTAACCATCCAAGTATTTATAATAATCTCTGTAACTATGGGCATATCTAGTGTGCTTGCTATTTCAGTAATGCAAAAAGCAAAGCAAATAGGAATTTTAAAAGCAATGGGAATTAAAAATAGATCCGCTGCCACCATCTTCCTTATACAAGGGTTGATACTTGGCATAATCGGCGCAATATTTGGTACACTTTTAGGAATAGGCTTGTTCAAGGTATTCAATATGTTAGTAAAAACTTCAGATGGTAAGCCCTTAATTTCTGGAAACATATACATGGATTTTATAGCAATTTCAGTAGTTTTATGCATAACAGCTTCAGTAGTTGCCGCAGGTGTTGCCGCAAGAAAATCCTTAAAGTTAAACCCAATGGAAGTAATACGAAACAACTAGATTATACAAGGAGGAATTTAAATGCCAGCATTAGAAATTAAAAATATAAATAAAATATATGGTACTAAAATTAAAACCCAGGTGTTATTTGATATTAACTTAAGTGTAGAAGAAGGCGAATTCATATCGATTATAGGACAAAGTGGTAGTGGGAAAAGCACCTTACTTAATATAATAGGCACACTAGATGCACCAACCAGTGGAGATGTAATAATAAACGGGATAAATATAAATAATATGAGTCAAAACCATCTTGCGAAAGTAAGAAATGAGCAGTTAGGCTTTATATTCCAATTTCACTATTTGCTACCTGAATTCACGGTTATGGAAAATATTTTAATGCCATACATGCTTTCCGGTAAAAAAGTCACAAATGAAATACGAGTTCGAGCAGAAGAACTTCTGAATATAGTTGGCCTATCAACTGTTAAAAACAATATGGCTACAGATCTTTCAGGTGGTCAACAACAAAGAACAGCAGTAGCCAGAGCCCTAATCAATAATCCTAAAATTATATTAGCAGATGAACCTACAGGAAACCTAGATTCTAGCACCACAGATGAGGTATATGAACTTTTAAGAGATATTAATAAAAAGTTTAATACAACCTTCTTAATAATTACCCATGACAATAGGATTGCTGAAAAAGCAGACAGGATAATAGAAGTAACAGATGGGACCATTGTACAAAACACATCGAAGTATGAAGCAAGTTAAAAAAAGTATGTCCTCTGATTTTTAGAGGACATACTTTTTTTATATTTTCTTTAATATATTTTTTAAATCACTTGTCATTTGTTGCAATTCTTCTCTTGTGCAATCTTTAAATAAGCAGCCAAAACTTTCATTTATAGTACTCATAAACTCCTTAGCAAAATCAATCCCTTTTTTAGAAAAAGTAATATAGGTATTCCTTTTGTCATCCTCATGCTTTTCCTTCTTCACATAGTCTGCCTTTGTAAGTCTTTGAACGATTCCCGAAACGGTTCCCTTAGACAAGCTCATTTCCTCACAAATTTCCGAAATAGTAACTTCTTTTTTATGAGCTACTAGTTTTATTACTATTATCTGTTGATGAGTAAGCCCACTATCTCTAAGGCTGTTACTTACCACACTCATGGTTCTAGAACTTATTTCTTTTATAAGCATAGCAATATTAAATGCTTCTGAATTATGGCACATATACAACACCTCTATATTTATTTTATACCTAAATTAGTTTGCATGCAAATTAACCGCATAATTATCTATCAAATATAAAAGAATTTATTACTGCTAAATATTCTCGAACAAAGTATGTAGGCACTAGCATTGGATGAAGTGGTGACGGATACCCGTATGCCTTTAAACCCTGTCTTTGTGCTAAAAATTTAGCTCTAAACATATGAAAATTATTTGTTACAATAGTTACTTCTATTTCTTCATTTTTCTCTAATTCTTTTAAAATATTTGTTGTGAATTTTAAATTTTCAAAAGAATCAGTTGACCTCTCTTCCTTTATTATCTGATTTGCTTCTACTCCATTTTCAGTTAAAAATCTTTTCATAGCCTCAGCTTCTGTAATACTTTCACCAGGACCTTGTCCACCTGAAACAACTATTTTGATCTCTGGATTAATTTTAATATATTCTAGACTAGCGTAAAGCCTTTGGTAAAGGGCCATTGAAGGAGTTTCTCCTCTAAGCCCCGCCCCTAAAATAACTAGATAATCAGTTTTTTCTTTATGCTTTGATATCGCTGCTCCAATTATTACTGCCTCAATAACTACAAAAGAAGCTAGTCCTATAAAAAATCCTATTTTTATTGTGGTTTTAAGTTTGCCTGGTCTTATCAAAGTATATTCACCATTATTATTTTTGTTAAATAATCCTAGTGCTATTAATAATACTCCAAGTCCAAGATAAAACTCTGCAAAAGTTACTCTGCCTCCAAATACTATGGTTCCTATAAAATATATTTCACAAACTACTCCTAAAACTATGTATATATTCCCTTTGTTTTTCATAATTCCTCCAAGAAAGAATGTATTGTACAATTACGATTTGCACTTTACATTCTTTCACCTATTTATTTCAAAAACTTATCATCAGTTATTATTTTATGAAGCTTGTCCGGATAATCAGTGATAATACCATCAACCTTCATATCTAAGAAAGATCTCATATACTTTTCATCATTTACTGTAAACACATTAACATGAATCTTGTGCTTTTTAGTTTGTTTTATTACTTCTTCATTTATCGCCAAAAAATATGGATTAATAGCATTTGCTCCAACAGTTTTCGCATAGTCATATGGCTTATAGATCCCTGCCATATAGAGTACCCCTGTATTAATTTCTTTTGATATTTTATTACACTTAGCAATAGAATAATGATTAAAACTGGATAAAATAACTTTATGCGCTATCCTATGCTTGTAAATAAGTTCAATAAGTTTTTGTTCAATATCTTCATATACAACTACTCCAGTTTTAATTTCAAAATCAATAATAATATTTTTATCTTGGACTAAGTAAATTAACTCCTCTACTGTTGGAATAGTATTACCTGTGAATTCTTCACCCATCCATGACCCAGCATCTAATCTATTTAGCTCCCTATAGGTATAGTCCTTTACAAGTCCATCTCCATTTGTTGTCCTATTCACCATTTCATCGTGAATAAGTACTAATACACCGTCTTTAGTCATCTGTACATCCGTTTCTATGCCTGTACATCCCATTTCCAAAGCCTTCTCAAATGAAAGCATTGTATTTTCCGGGAAATACGCACTTGCACCTCGATGAGCATAATTGATTGTCATTACACAAGCCCCCTTTAAAATTCACACAATATTGTATTCCATAATGTATTTTATTATTAATAAAGTATAGATTAATTATATCATTATTATTCCTTATTTGTATTATTTAGGATTAAACTATTACATTTAATTTTTAATTATTTACATAAAGAGTAATGCAACTCCTCCTATGGTTATAGCAGCTCCTAATACCTCTTTTGCTGATACCTTTTCCTTAAATACGATTATTGAAATTGGTATAATTAAAATACGTGAAACAGAAGAAATTGTTGACGCTACTCCCGTAGATATGTATTGCACAGCTAATAATGATAATGACACCCCTATGAATGGACCGAAAAATGACCCTATAGAAATATATTTTAGTGCCTTTAAATCTTTAAGTGTTAGCGCTATTTTATTCCAATTCTTCCTTAAGGTGATTATTATTGCAAAAACAACTGTAGCGGATATGATTCTAATTTGAGTTGCAGCAAAAGCATTATAATTACCCATTCCTAGTTTACTGAACACCATCCCCACCGCTTGTCCTATAGCTCCAATGAATGCATAAGAAATACCCTTTAAAGGATGAGATAATTTAACTTTCTTCTCATTAGAGCCTCTCACGAGGATTACAAGAAAGATACCACCCATAGTTATAAACATCCCTAGAAGGTCTAAAACTGTAAGTGTTTCGCCTAGAATAAAAAACCCAGTTAATGCTGTTATTGGAGGAACCACAGCCATAATTAATAATGATATACGTGAGCCTATAAGTACAAAGGCTTCAAATAAAAATAAGTCTCCTAAAACAAAACCTATAACTCCAGAAATACTTAGCCATATCCATGTAGATACTGATGCATCTAATGGTAAAACCATTCCCCTCGTAAAAAAAGTAAATATTGCTATTAGCACAAATGCTATTATAAGTCTTATAAAATTTACTGAAAGTGAACCTACTCTTTTTCCTGCTGCTTCAAAAGCAATAGGGGTCACTGTCCAACAAATAGCTGTAACAATGGCTGCTATTTGTCCTATATTCAAGCCAATCATATATTTCCTCCTAAATTATAAATTTATGATAAACATTTGTAAAATATATGGTGTTTATCACCTACAATTTAAGAATATCATATTGAATTTTAAAAATCACTATATTTGCACAAAAAATAAGCAGTATATACCTGCTTATTTTCACTTCTCATAAATTAATTCACTATTTCTATTTTCTCACTTTTAACTATTTCGTATAACTTATTATTAACTTTCAAATTAATTGGACACTCACATTGAACAGTTATATTTATTTTATCTTTTTTCACATCCACCCCAATATGAGCACCCTTATAAAGAAATTTAAAATTAAGACCCTTCCAATTTTTAGGAAGCTTTGGTGCTAATGAAATATAGCCTTCTTTTATTCTAAGACCTGCAAATCCATACACTATTGCCATCCAGGTTCCACCCATATTAGCAGTATGAACTCCATCCTTTGTGTTCCCATGGGTATCATCCAAATCCAGTGTTGCTGTTTCTATAAAATATTCGTATGCTTTATCAAGGTATCCTATTTTGGATGCCATAATACTGTAGGCTGCACACGATAATGAAGAGTCGTGAGTTGTTATTTTTTCATAATAATCATAAGAATTTTTAATGGTCTGGGCGTCCGAATCATCTTCCACAAGAAAGTGAGCAAGTACCGTATCCGCTTGCTTTAACACTTGGTATCTGTAAATAGTTAGTGGATGATAATTTAGTAATAGAGGATATTTATCTTTAGGTGTATTTTCAAAATCCCATACTGCTTTAGATAAGAACGCATCATCCTGAGCATTAATTTTAAGGTCATCATTATATGGCAAATACATGTTTTTATAGGCGCAGACAAACTGCTCTATTTCTTCTTCATTGAGACTTATTTTATTACATATATTCTTTAACGTTTCTGGGTCCATGTCTAATAGTTCATAATATAATTTTGATGCCCATTTTAAATTATATTTTGCCATCACATTTGTATAGTAATTATTATTTACAATGGCAGTGTATTCATCAGGTCCTGTTACCGCATCGATTTTAAATTGTCCCTTGTGAAAATGTCCTATTTCAATCCATATTCTTGCGGTTTCAAAAACAACCTCTGCTCCAAATTCTTTTATAAAATCAATATCTCCTGTTGCTAAATAATATTGTATATAAGAATAAGCTATATCAGCATTAATGTGATATTGAGCAGTTCCAGCTGGAAAAAACGCCGAACACTCCTTTCCTGCTATAGTCCTCCATGGGTAAGCTGCTCCTTTTTTATGTCCCATCTCTCTTGCTCTTTGCCTTGCATTATCTAAAATTGTGTATCGATATTTTAGAACTCCTTTTGCAAGGTCCGGATAGCATAGAGTGAAAAATGGAAGGATATAAATTTCAGTATCCCAAAAATAATGACCTTCGTATCCTTCTCCGCTTAACCCCTTTGCTGGTATATTGCTTTTATCATCCTTTCCTACCGCTTGAAGAAGTTGAAATAAATTATATCTGAGCCCCAGCTCTAGTTTTTCATCTCCATAAATATTGATATCTGCTAAACTCCAAAACTGCTTTAAATATTCCCTTTGATGCTCTAAAACTTTCTTAAAAGATTCACAGCTAATCTTCTCTATTAAATCTATTCCTTGGGACTCTACGCTTTTGTAACGCCTTGAATCTGTATACACATTATATTTTGTAAAGTTTATTATTTTTTTGCCTGTTTCTGTTTTAAAAGTAGCTTTCACTCTTTTGTCTTCTTTCACAAGGGAAGCTTCATAATTAACACTTACGCTATGTTTTGTTGTAACTGCTACAGACATCTTAGAGTTTTTAGTCTCAGAAACTACCTGCATAATATCATTTTGCGCCACTTTGGATTTTACTGATAAAATATTAGCGTGTCCTGCTGCAACCCGTGGATCACTTTCATCTGTAAAGTTTGATACATCACCGTTAATTTCAGATTCTATAGTAATTCCTTCATCAAAATTAACCTTTTCTATTTCATAATGAATAGCGAATAATTCTAAGTACTTCAGTGAAGCAAGTCTTGTTATCTTTATTTTAAGTTCAAATCCTCGGGGTGAAACCCACCATATGTCTCTAACATAGCACCCGTTTTCCATATCAAGATATCTGTGTAGACTTTTTACAGTTCCATTAAACAAAGAAAACCTTTCCCCATTAATTATTATATTAACATTTTGTGCGTCTGTAACATTTACTATTTTCTCCATAATTTCTGGAAAAGCATATGCTTTTTCACCATATTGAATAGGAACTTCTTCATAAAATGCATTTATATAGGTACCCCTAACTGTTGGGTAAGTCTTTGAATATCCTTCTTCAAAATTCCCTCTAATTCCTATATATCCATTTGAAACATTAAAGATACTTTCATTTTTCAAAAGATCTTCTATATTTAAACTATTATCACTTATAATCCATTCATTTTTCATAAAGCTACTCTCTTTCCGAGTTATCCATGATTTCTAACTCTAAGTTATTTTACGGCTCCTGCCATAACACCTTTAATAATATATTTTTGTGAAAATAAATAGAAAATTATTATTGGTATAATTGTAAGAACAAGTCCTGCCATTGCCAAATTCCATTGTATTGTAAATTCTCCGAAAAAATAAAAGGTTGAGAGGGGAATTGTTCGAAGTCCTGGACTTCTAAGTACTAAGGATGGTAGTAAATAGTCATTCCATATCCATATTACATTTAAAATAGCTACTGTAACCGTAATAGGTTTTAGGTTAGGAAATACTATTCCCCAAAACACCTGAAACTTATTGCATCCATCTATCATTGCTGCTTCTTCAAGCGATCGTGGAAAACTCTTAATAAAGCCATCATATAGGAATATTGATAAACTAGATCCAAACCCAATATACATAAAGATCAGCCCATAAAAACTGTCTATCATTGTAAAATTAATAGCTTTAATTTCCCAGCCACTCATATACTGCATTAAAGGAATCATAACAGACTGAAAAGGAACAAGCATAGTTACTACAAAAGTGTATAATACAAAATCTGCAAGCTTTGAATTGCTTCTAACTAGTGCCCATGATGCCATAGATGAAAAAATTATTATTAAACCAATACTTGTAACTGTTACAAATAATGAATTTGACATTGCACTTAAAAATTTCATTTTATCAATAGCTGTTAGATAAAAAGAGAAATCTAATGATTCTGGTAGGCCCATGGTGTCAGTGAATATCTGTGCTCTATTTTTAAAAGAATTCACCACCATAATATACATAGGGAATAAGGTTAACGCCGCTGTTATAAACCCTAATATAACAAATATTGTGGATGCTTTAAATTTTGCTTTCATTACATATCCACCTCTCTTTTCTTAGTAGTATAAATTTGTATAACAGTAATTATCATTATGACCAAGAAAAAGATGATAGATTTTGCCTGTGCCTGTGCGTACTTGTTATAACTAAAGGCTGTAGAAAAAATATTCATAGTAACAAGTTCAGTTGATCCAAAGGGTCCACCATTTGTTAATGATAAATTAGTATCATATTGTTTAAAGGAAGTAGATAGTGTTACAAATAAACTTATTGTAAAAGCAGGGGCTATTAGTGGAAGCGTTATTTTTTTGAATTTGGTCCAATTATTTGCCCCATCTATACTAGCTGCTTCCATAACATCCTCGGATATACTCTCTATAGAAGCTATATAAATTACCATTACATACCCTGCCATTTGCCATACCCCTACAATAACTAGTGCCCAAAAAGCTGAAGTAGGTGCGTCTAGCCAATTAAAGAATATCTTTTCTGTATGTGTAACTACACCAAACTCCACAAAAAACTTTGTAAATACAAATTTCCATATAAAACCTAGAATAAGTCCTCCAATCAAGTTTGGTAAAAAATATACTCCTCTAAAAAAATTCTTGTGTTTGATTTTAGAAGTTACTAGTAGTGCCAGTGAAAGCCCTACAATATTCACTAGAATAATCATAACTAAAGTATATAGTGTTGTTATCTTGAAAGCATCATAAAATTTCCCATCACTAAAGGCTGTAACATAATTTTCAAATCCTACAAATGTAGACCCTTTAAAAGCAAACCCATTCCAATTTGTAAATGAGTATACGAGTCCCATAACAAATGGAATTATAACTACATTTATAAATATAAATAGTGAAGGAATAACAAACAAAGCTGTAGTAATTTTGCTTTTGCGTTTTTTATCCATCCTTAAACCTCCATTACTATTATTATTTTTTTAAAATAAAAGCCTCTTATCGAGGCTTTCATCTAATATATATGAAATTATTTAGCTGCATTTACCCAAACTGCGTTTATTTCATCTAGTAATTGTTCTGCATTTATTCTATCTGCATAGAATTTTTCCATTGCACTTGAAGAATCCTTGTCAACACCTGCTGGGAACAAATTGAATGTCCATGGGATAGTCTTTCCTTCCTCTGAATATGTTGCAATTTCCTTAGATAAAACATCTAATTTACTAGTATCAAAGCCATCATATGCTGGAATTACTTTAAATTGTTCAGTTACATATGATTGTCCAGCTGGATCTGTAAATAACCAGTCAAGGAACGCAATTGCTCCTGCTTGTTGCTCTGCAGATGCAGCTTTATTTACTCTAAAGAAGTTGGAGTTTCCTACTGATAATGACTCATTACCATTTATAGGCATTGGCATCATACCATATTCAAAATCAACTTTATATTCGTCAATTATTCCTTGTGCCCAGTTTCCTTGATGAATCATTGCAAAATACCCTTGTGCAAATCCTGCAACTTGATCATCATAACTATCCTTAGCAAGATTAGTATATGGTTTTAGTTTTTCTAAATCTTTTGCATATTGCATAACTTCTGGAATGTCTTTTAGTTTTAAGTCTCCACTTATAACTTTAGGAATCGCCTCTTTGTAATTACTCATTGTTGCAAATGGCCAGTTAAATGGGTGCATAAATTGGAAGTAAGTTTCTTTTGCAAAAGCTATTGGACTTTTAACACCCTCAATTTTTGCAAGTTTCTTGCTTGCCTCTACTAAATCATCTGTTGTCTTGATGCTAGCAACATCTATACCTGCTTCACTAAACATTGTCTTATTATATATTAATCCAAAGCCTTCAATTGCCATTGGTAGACCGTATAGCTTGCCATCTTTCATTGCGTCATCAGCCTGACCCTTAGATACTTTTGCTGCTGCTTTTGCAGAGTCTAGTGGAGCCATAAAATCAAAGAACTTATCAAACTCGCTACCACTTCCTGTGGTAAATAATGTTGGTGCTTTTTCTGGGCTTGATGCAAACTGCGATTGTAGGGTTGTTACTAAATTATCTCCTGCTGAACCTAATATTTGAACTTCAGCATCTTCCTGAGACTCATTAAAGGTCTTTGCTGCATCTTCAAGCTGTTCTTGAATTTCAACCTTGTTTTGAATTACTGTAATTACTGCTTTTTCTTTTTTAGTAACTTCTGGTGCCTTCGCATCACCGTTACTGTTGTTTGCTCCACATCCAGTCATCGTTGATAATGCTAATACAATAGCTAGGATTGTTCCAATAGATTTTTTCATGCTAATTCCCCCCATTTTTTATTTCTTTTTTGGTTTAAAATTTAATGAATACCTTTACAATATTCTGCACTGTTACTTTCTTATTGTAAAGTATATTGACATTATATACAAAAAATAGTATGATTTTTATACAATGTTCATATATTTTATACTTTATTAAGGTTAATTTTTGTGAGGTGATATTTAATGGATAATATTTATAAAAAACTTGAAATTACAATGTCTAAGAACAGATATACCTCTTATATTCATCCTCCTTACGCACTTGAGTGTATGCTAGTACGAGCTATTCAACAGATGGATAACGATAAAAGTATTGAAACCTTAAAACAAATCAATTCCCTGGAACGTGCTGAGCTGTCTAAGAGGCCACTCATTTCCCTTAAGTATTCTCTTATAGGATCCTGTACATTTTTTACACGAGCTGTAATTGAAGTAGGCCTAGATACTGAGACATCTTTTATGTTAAGTGATTATTATATTAATCTTATTGATGAAACTACAACTGTAGATGAAGCTAAGGCTTTAGAATATAAAATGTTATATGACTTTATAAAAGTATTAAAAAAGTATAAAGGCACTGTTTATAATTCACTTACAAACAGAGTAATCACTTATATTAAGAAAAATATAGAAAATAATATATCGCTTCAAGAACTTTCTTCTTTTGCAAATGTTCATCCCAATTACCTGTGTACTGCTTTTAAAAAAGAAGTTGGCAGAACCTTAAGCGAGTATATTAATGAGCATCGAATTATTGCCATTAAACAGTATATGAATTACGCAAATTCAAGTATCAGTGAAATAAGCTACACTTTTAACTTTAATCATGTAACCTACTTCTCTCGTTATTTTAAAAAATATACGGGCTTAACGCCAACTGAATATAGGAATCAATGTTCCAGTAACAATTCAATGGTAGAGGAAGGGGAATAGATTTCCTAACGCTAAAAATCTCTTACACCTGCTAAATTCACAGATATAAGAGTTTTATTTATTAAATATACTTTATTTAATGAAAGTATCTGGATTCTTTAGTTTTCTTTCAAATAGTGTTCCTATTTCTTTTCCTTCTAAAATATCACTAATAATGTTAGGCTCAGAGCCTTCCGCAATAATCATATCCGCGTTTGCATCAACTACAATTTTTGCCGCCTTAATTTTTGTTGCCATACCACCCGTACCAAGATCTGATCCTACGCCGTCTGCTGAATTTATAATTTCATCAGTTATTTCTTTTACGTTGTAGATAAATTTCGCATTAGGATTTGTCCTAGGATTTGAATCATATAATCCATCAATATCTGAAAGTATTATAAGTAAATCTGCATCTATTAACTTGG
>JANZQE010000386.1:0-4288 GCA_038040705.1 Clostridium sp.
TAAAGGCAAAAATAACATATGGTTGTCTAGGTAGACCTATACATAGATACAAGTGCATAAAGGTGGATAAAAACCTTATAGATAATATGATCAAATGCTGGAAATAGAGCTACAACTATCTTGAATTTGTGCATATTTTAATTGAGGTGATGAAAATGAGAAAAGACATGAAGCTACAAACAAAGATTACGTTATTAGTTACTATAGTGGTAGCTATATCTATATCTGTGATTATTTTTTTTGTTGCTTCACTTATGACTAGAAGTATTGAAAGTAAGGCTAAAACTAATGTTATGAATGTGGCTCAGATGATGGCACATTCTAAAGTCGTAATCAGTGCATTAGATAAAAAGGACCCTGATAAAGAAATTGCATCATTTGTTAATGTTCAACGAAAGACGCTAACGCAAGTTGAATATATTACTGTAGCTGATATGGGGGGAATTAGATATTCTCATCCTAATCCTGAAATGATAGGGGGGAAATTTGCTGGAGGTGACGAATATAGGGTAATTAATAAGGGCGAGACATATGTTTCTGAAGCTACTGGAACTCTTGGAAAATCATTAAGAGCTTTTGTACCGATATTTGATAATGAAAACAAGAGGCAAATAGGTTTTGTTTCTGTAGGTACACTTACAAATAGTATTGAAAAAGCAAAGCGCACAACAATAATGTATATAATTAGTATTAGCTTTGGGGGTCTTATAGTAGGTATAACAGGAGCCTTTTTACTAGCAAATAATATAAAGAATATTTTACTGGGCCTTGAGCCTGAAGAAATAACAAGGCTTTACAATGAAAAGATGGGGATAATTGATGCTATTTATGAAGGATTAATAGCTGTTGATAGCAAAGGTAATATTACTCTTATAAATGATTCTGCGATAGATATATTAAATTTCGGAGACAGGTATAATAAAAATGATATTTTAGGTCAAAACATAGAAGAAATTTTTCCGACTACAAGGCTTATTACAGTACTAAAAACAGGTGTCTGCGAATTTGACAAAGAGCAAAAGGTTAATAATACTATAATAATGACTAATAAAATTCCAATAGTGGATAGAGGGAAAGTAATAGGTGCTATTGCTACTTTTAGAAACAAAACAAATGTAACAAAAATGGCTGAAGAACTTACAGGAGTAAACCAGATTGTGGATGCTTTAAGAGCTAATAACCATGAATTTATGAATAAACTCCATGTTATTCTTGGACTTATATATATGGGGGATCTGGAGGAAGTAAAAAAATATATTACAAACATTACAGAAAAAAGACAGAAACTCTTAAGTATGGTAACTAACAAAATAAAAGATCCTACTATTGCAGCACTAATATTAGGAAAGGTTAGTAGAGCGAAAGAACTTGGGATAAATTTAATAATTAATGAAGAGGTTAATCTTGCAAGTACCCATAAAAACATAGATAGTAATGATCTGGTGACTATTCTTGGAAATCTAATTGAAAATGGTTTGGAATCTGTTAACAAATGCGATAAGGAAAATAAGTATGTAAAGTTAAAGATTGAAGAATTTGATGATAGAATCGAAATAAAAGTTGAGGATTCGGGAGTTGGGATTGAAGCGAAAAATATAAACAAGATATTTAAGCGAGGCTATACAACAAAATCAGGGAGTGAGGGAGTAGGTATGGCTTTAGTTAAAGAAACTATCGACAATTTAAAGGGACAGATCACTATAAATTCAGAACAAAATAAAGGATGCACAGTTACAGTTAGTCTATTTAAAGAGATACAATAACTTTACTTATGGTTATTGGTTGTTAATTAAATAACAAAGATTACTTAAGTTACAAAACGCTTAGAATAGTTTCTAAATATTACTTATTTCCCAATATATATTATAATAGGGTTAGTGAAAACGTCTACAAGTAGGGCGGAAATATAAAGCAATAATTATAAAATATAAAGGGGGATATACATGAAAAATACAATTGAAAAAGAAGGCTACAGAATTTTAGGACTTCCAATTATAGGTTTTGCAATTATAGCAACAGTAGTTTTAGTTGCAACTTACATGGGATCATTACCTACAGGAATGATAGGTGCTTTTTCATTAATGATAGTACTCGGTGCAATATTTAATGAAATAGGAGATATAACTGCTATTGTTAATACATTCTTAGGTGGTGGACCGATAGTAATCATCTTTGCAACAGCAGCACTTGTAATGTATAACATAATTCCAGAAGCAGCAACAGAGAACATGACAACCTTTATGAAAACTGGTGGATTCTTAGATTTCTATATTGCGGCGCTTATAACCGGTAGTATTCTTGGTATGAGTAGGAAATTATTAATAAAGTCAGCAGTTAGATATTTACCAGTAATTATATGTGGACTAGTAGTATCACTTGGACTTGTGGCTTTAGTTGGGTCACTTATAGGTTACGGGGCACAAAAGGCAATATTTTTTATAGGAATACCTATTATGGGAGGCGGCATGGGTGCAGGAGCTGTTCCGCTTGCAAAAATATTTGGTGAATCAATGGGAATAGACCCGGTAAATATGTTATCTGTCATGGTTCCTGCAGTAGCGCTTGGAAATGCTATGGCCATAGTTATGGGTGGATTACTCGATAGATTAGGTAAATCTAAACCTAAGCTAACAGGAAATGGTAAATTAATGGTAATTGAAGGTAAAGACGATGTGATAGAAGATGATGAAACAAACAAATTGGATATAAAAGCTATGGGGATGGGACTCTTAATATCATTAACATTTTTCGTTATTGGTTCTACTATAGGTAAACTTATACCTGGAATTCATTCTTATGCATGGATGATAATGTCAGTAGCCGCAGTGAAAATGATAGGTATTATTCCGAGATTCATGGAACTTGCAGCAAAACAATGGTACACATTTGTAATGACTAATTTTACAGGAGCTCTTTTAGTAGGAATAGGGGTTGCATATACTGATCTTGCACAAGTTGCAGCAGCGTTCAGTTGGCAGTATGTGGTTCTTGTATTAGCGGTAATAATAGGAGCTACTATCGGAGCCTTCTTTGGTGGAAAATTTGTTGGGTTCTATCCAATAGAAGCAGCTATAACAGGAGGACTGTGTATGGCAAATATGGGGGGTACTGGAGATGTGGCAGTATTAACAGCAGCAAAGAGAATGGATCTTATGCCTTTTTCACAAATATCCTCACGTATAGGTGGAGCGATGGTTCTAATATTGGCAAGTGCCCTTCTAAAATTATTTATGTAAATAAGTAGTGAGGTCAACTACAGAAATAGATTATATATTTCTGTAGTTGACCTCACTTTTAAAAGAACAAATTTATATCTACTTCTCATTATTTTCAAATAAAAGCTGACCTCTCCCAAGATTATTAACTTTCACTTTTACATTAACTATTATATCAGAATTACAAACGATGTTATTCCAATCTGTTTCAGGGTTTCGTCCATAAGTAGCTGCAGCAACACGACCTAACTCTAGGCAATCTACTTTATACTCATTTTGCATTTTATTTATAAAGTCATTGCAACTTTTTTTTGTTTCTTCCTCTAATTCTTTACTGTACTTATCTACTGTTTTGGTATTTATCATAAAATCCTTATACATAGTATTATTCACTATTTCACCGTTAAATTTTATATCAATAGTAAATTTATATTTATCATTGATTTTTTCACATTTTATCTTCCGTTTTGATTTACCATAATTTGATATCAAGTTTTGTGAATCCTTTTGAAGTGTTAGTATTCCTTTAACGTTATCTTCCCTTAAAATAGTCATATACATGGCCTCGGACATTGGTATATTTGCAAACATCTTGTCTTTTTTGAAAAGAGCCATACCAGTCAAAGTAATTTTATTGTTTATTATATCAAGGTATGGGAGAACTAGATTTCTTCCCTCTGAATCTATCCGTACAAACATATCTACCACTTTATATTGGTCGGACATGAAATTTTGTTCTTTAGAGCTTTCTATCATAGCGTCAATATGATCTGATGAGGTGGGATGGCCCTCAGTTTTGAATTTTAGCATATCAAGGGCCTTTTCTTTACAAACAACTATCCATGTAGCATCATTCATTTGTTGATTAGAAAACATTATATCAGCAATAGGATTAATGTCATAAGTTGATAAAGCTTCACTAAAAATGAATGCTTTCTGAAGTCCAAGTAAGAATTCTTTGGCTGAGATGGTTTGTCTGGTTGCCCTAGTTTCAGCAGTATTTTTACCTATACCTTCTAATATAGTACTTGAAACTTCATCTTTTTTAGTGAAAGTATATGCACTTGCAGCAA